>NZ_JAYWVC010000140.1:0-21429 GCF_036281785.1 Streptomyces chiangmaiensis
GCGGGGCTTGGCCCTTCCCGGGGCCGATGTGCTCGCTGCCCAGAAGGCGGATGCCGACGAGTAGCCGAGCCGTGAACCCAGGGCAGGCGGTCCGGAGTCATTGCAACTGACTCCGGACCGCCTTCGACTATACGGCCCCGGGCGTTACAGGGCCTCTGGCGCATCACGTCGGGCGGTTGTAAGCCAGCCCGAGAGCTTCAATGCTCTCGCTGCCGCTCCAGGTCACCACCTGTTGACTGTTAATGCCGTAGTCGCTTGTCCGACGAAGGACGATCTCTCGCGCTGCTTGAGCCAGGTCTATCACCGTCACCATGGGATAAGGGCAGTTGGGAATTCCGTCTTGGAGCAACTGGGCAAGCACTCCTGTGAATGACCCTCTTCCAGCGGGGCCACCCCACTCGTACGCGTGTCCTCGTGGGCCTGTGGCAGCCAACACGTACCAGTGCTCCAATCCTGGCGGAACCTGCGGGATGGCCGAGCCCGCATACCCGGTGTCCACAATGAGGATCACTGCTCGTTCGCGCGAGTGGTGACTCGCTTGCGCCAGCAGACCCTCAAGATCGAGCGTTGTCTGCAGCAGGTTGTCTTCCTGCGAGTCGCGTAGTGGCAGCGACAAACGCGCCGACTCGTTCAAGAAGCCGTGCCCGACAACATGCACTACCACCAGCTCTGACCGTTCGGTGAGGGTGTGGCAGACCGCCTTGTGAGCTTCCTGATTCGTCGGATTGATCAACATGCTCACGGACATCCACGGAGCGGTGTTCTGCAAAGCTGCCGCCATGAACTTGCAGTCGCGCGGCGCAAGGATGGGGCCGAGCCCTGGGACCTCACCGCTCCCGATCAGCAAGTACAAGCATCTCTGGCGCTCAGGCATCCAGAAGTGCTTCCCGTGGTGAGGTCGCGGTGGTTGGTGATCGGCTCGGGGCAGGGCGTCGACCTGGTCCTCTCTAAGCGGGGCCGTGAGCGTCAACGTGGCCTTCTCGTGAGCCTCCTGCCAGGAGTACATCTCCCGAGCCTTGGCGGGCACGGGGATCTTGAATTCCTCCGCATAGTGCCGGCAGGCCAAGACAAACGCGATCACGACCGTGAGCTTTGGAAGGCGCCGTCCGCGTACGGCATCCGATGCGGTCGAAGCTGGCAGATGGTTCCCAACCTTCCGCGCGTGGATCTCCAGTTCTCGGAAGGACGGCTGGCCCACGTCGTGGCGTAACTGGCGAAGGTCGGCCACCAAGGCATCGATCAGATCCTCGCTTGCCCCCACTGAACTGCTCCTCTCCTCTGCCTTCGAGACGCTGACCGGCCGAGATCGGCCGAGCACAGCCGACGGCGGCCGTGCGCGGCCGGGCCTGTCCGAGGCTACAGACATTCTGACCTGGGCTGTTGTCGAATCCGAGTATCGGAATCTTCAACGAGGGGAGAAGCCCAATGGGGCGGGAGAATGGTAAGAGGGGCAAGACCGGCACTGCGCGGCGGCTGATCCGTGCGGCGTTGTTCACCGCAGTGCGAGGTCTGGCGTCGGCGGCCGGGGCCACGCTTCTGGCATGGATCACCTGGTGGCTCCAGAACCGCTGAATGGGGTGGCCCGAGGCGAACATTCGCCTCGGGCCACCCGCAGCGGCCGGTCATCCTCGGCTTGTAGTTGGCGCAGGGGCCTTGGCGGAGCGCGGATGCGGGACGGCGACTGACAGTCCGAGGTTGAGCCGTTTGTCCATGTCGAGGCGGAAGGTGCCGTACGGTTGATGTTCGACCAGAAGAGCGCGGTCAGCCCGCGCCGGTCCTCGTCCGAGAGCTTCTTCGCCCAGGCCGGTTCGGCAAGAACGCGCTGGAGCAGCAGGGTGTTGATGTGGACCAGGCTGGACTGGAGCAGGTGGAGCGCGAGCATCGAGGTCTCGGCGTGTTCCTTGTCCGGGCCGGTGAGGGCGCCGCCCTTGCCGTAATGCAGCACGGTGTTCGCGCTGTTCCAGTTCTCCACGACCTGGAGGCCGCCGTGGATCTCGCGGCGCAGGTCGGGGCTGGCGAGGTAGTTATCAGTTACGTGGAATCTGACCGCAGCGGAGATCATCTCCCTGCGGTACGACCACGGACTGAGGAGATGCGTTGGGCACGGTGGTGCTGGACGAGAAGTGGCCGGTACTCGGCAGGCACGAGCAGGCCGCCGGGTGGTGGTTGCAGGTGTGGAGCGACCTGGGTCGGGCTCCCCGGACGATCGACGCCTACGCCCGGGGGCTGGCCGAGTACCTGGAGATGTGCGAGCGGGAGAATGTCGACCCACTGACCGCGAACCGGGCACACATCGCCGTCTATGTACGGGAGTTGACATCTCGGCCGAGCCGCCGGGGCGTGAATGTGGTCTCGATCGACTCGGGCTCGGGCCTGGCCAATGCCACGATTCAGCAGCGCCTGGTGCCGGTCCGGCTGTTCTACGACTTCCTCATGGAGGACGGTCAGCGCGACTCCAACCCGGTCGGCCGGGGCCGCTACACGCCCGGCCGCCGACGCGGCGGGCACGAGCGCGGCCTCGTTCCGAGGCTGACGAAACTGCCGTGGATACCCACCGAGCAGCAGTGGCTGGACATCCTCGCGGTCGCCGCCGCGGAGCCGGTCCGCAACCGCGTGATGCTCGCTCTCGCCTACGACGCCGCACTGCGCCGCGAGGAACTGTGCTCGCTGCGGACAGACGACCTCGACCCGGCCCACCGCACCCTGCGGGTACGGGCTGAGACGACCAAGAACCGGCTGGAGCGCGTCGTCCCGTACTCCGCGCCGACCGGCGTCCTGCTCTCGGGCTACCTCGCACACCGGGCGACGATCAGCCGGGCCCGCGGACCGCTATTCCTGTCGGAGTCCCGGCGTAACCACGCCCAGCCGCTGAGTCTGTGGACCTGGTCGAAGGTCGTCCGCCGGATCGCCCTAGCCGCCGATGTCCCGCGATTCTCCACGCACACGACGCGACACCTTTGCTTGACCGACCTGGCCCGGATGGGCTGGGAACTGCACGCCATCGCCACCTTCGCCGGCCACCGGCACACCGACTCCACACTCACCTACATCCACCTGTCGGGCCGGGACCTGGCCGACAAGCTAAGCCGTGGCATGGAGCAGATCCACGGCTGGCGGGTGCAGATGCTGGCCCGCCTCGGCGGGCAGGCGACCGGGACGGTCGCGCTGTGACCGCGGCGATATCGACGGCCGCTTCCGAGACGGCCACGGCCCCTTCCTGGCCTTGGCCCATTGACCTGGCCCGATACGACCGTCGCCCCGAACTCACCGAACGCGAGCGTGCAGCACTGACCAGTCTGGGCTGGGAAGTCCGCCGACGCCGCGGCTATGCCCCGGACCGGGTCGAGTGGCGGGCGATCTCCCGTCTGCTCCGCCCGCTCGACGACGCACGAGCCGCGCTTCGCTGGTGCCCAGACACGCCCTCCCACCGCCGGGCCGTGACCGACGCCATCGGCCTCGTCCTGCGGCGCTGCCTGGAAGACGGCACGTCGTTCTGGGCGTGGTCGGCAGACGACTGGGTCCGCCTCATCGCCCCTGGCCACAAGGAGTTCGAGGACGCCTGGCCCGGGTGGATCGACGGCACGGTCCGGCCCTACGTGGCCGCGTTCGCCTACCTGCTCGGCGACTTCACCGACTTCCACCGAATCGGCGGGTTCATCCGCCGCTCGCTCGCCTGGCGTGTCTTCGGCCAGGAACCGGTCGAGGAGACGATCGCGCAGGTGGCGGCCACCCTCCAGGGCTGGGGCTACCACCCCTCGAACGGCGCCTTCGGCCAGTTCCGCACCGTGCTGGTCCAGATCATGTTGATCAACCGCAGCCCGCTCCTGCAGGACATGACCACCGATGCCTTGCAACGGGCCCGCGAGAGCCCTGCGCTCCCGTCCGGGGCCCGGCGCGGCAACCTCCACGGTGTTCACCGGGCGATCGCCGCCCTCGGACACGCCGGCCCACCGCCCAAGCCCATACACGCCGTGATGCCCGATCTCGAAGGCGTTCCCGAGCCCTGGGCGGCGATGGTGGAGCGCTGGCACGACACCTCGACGCTCACGCCCAAGGTCAGAGGCGGGTTCCGGTCCATCGTGGCCAAGGCAGGCCGGTGGCTCGCCGCCGAGCACCCCGAGATCGTCGAACCCGCCCAGTGGACCCGCGAGACCTGCGCGGCCTGGGTCGCGGCGCTGGATCGGATGACCGTCGGCGAGCACGTGCAGCGTCGGGCGGGACTCGACAAGTGCGGCGGCAAACCGCTGTCCCCTCGCACGAAGGCTGGCTACCTCACCGCGACCAGGACGTTCTTCAGGGACTGCCAGGAGTGGGAGTGGATTCCTCGCCGCTTCGACCCCGTTCGCGCGCTGGCCACGCCCAGGAGCGTCGCGGCGCTGATCGGCCCCAACCCCCGGGTGATCGCCGACGACATATGGGCGAAGCTGCTGTGGGCCGGACTCAACGTCGATCCCGGGGACTTCCCGACCAACACCTACGGACTGTGCTACCCAATCGAACTCATCCGGGCCGTCACCCTGACCTGGCTCTTCGGTGGCCTGCGCAGCGACGAGATATCCCGCCTCCGCACGGGCTGCATCCGCTGGCAGCACGACGGCTTCCCCATCCCCGGCGACTCCGACGAGGTGCTGGCGCGCGACGCCGTTTGCCTGCTGGACGTCCCCACCCACAAGACCGGCACCTCCTTCACCAAGCCCATCGATCCCCTGCTGGGCAAGGCAATCGAGGCATGGCAGGACGCACGGCCGCAGCAGCCGAGGATGCTGGACCGCAAGACGGGTGAGCAGGTGGACTTCCTGTTCGCGCACCGCGCCAAACGCCTCGCGAACACCTACATCAACACCGCGGTCATCCCCTCGCTCTGCCGCAAGGCCGGCGTCCCGACCGCCGACGTCCGGGGCAACATCACCAGCCACCGGGCCCGGTCAACGATCGCCAGCCAGCTCTACAACGCCAAGGAGCCGATGACGCTCTTCGAGCTGCAAGCCTGGCTCGGTCACCGGAGCCCGGAGTCCACTCAGCACTACGCCAAGATCACCCCGAACACGCTGGCCAGGGCCTACAACGACGCCGGGTACTTCGAACGCAACGTCCGCACCATCGAGGTCCTCGTCGACCGGGACGCGGTCACCTCCGGAGCCGCCGCGTCGGGCGAGCCGTGGCAGTACTACGACCTCGGTCACGGGTTCTGCACCTACACGTTCTTCGAGCAGTGCCCGCACCGGATGGCCTGCGCTCGCTGCGACTTCTACACACCGAAGGGCTCCAGCAAGGGTCAGCTTCTGGAGGCCAAGGACAACCTTCAGCGCATGCTGGCGAGCGTCCCGCTCAGCGAGGACGAACGCGCTGCTGTTGACGAGGGTCAGGCCGCGCTCGACCAGCTGCTGGAACGGCTGGTCGACATCCCCACGCCAGCCGGGACGACACCCCGAGAGATCGGAGTCCCGGCGACCGCGACGCTCCTGCCGATCGTCGCCGTCAACCAGGGCAAAGGCTGAACCACTTGACAAATCAGATTCCACAGAATGCCGGTTTTTCGGTGCTCGAATCGGTGGCGGACGTACGCTTCCCGACCAGTGACAGGCGAGACTCCGACGCCATGGTGTTCGGCCACAGAGCCTCCGCAAAAACCCGTTGGCGAAACCACCGCAGCCACTGCTACGTTTCCGGAGGCCGTGCAAGAGAGCGAGGAGGTGGTACCCGTGAACGTATCGACATGGGTGCTCCCCTCCGGGGTCACGGTCGGGCGATAGGTCGTCCGGGAGCGCCGTTCAATGGCACTCCCGAAAGGCACGACCATGCACTTCACTTCTGAACAGCATCTCGACGACGCTGTCCTCGAGCGCGAATTCACCCTCGGTGAGATCCCCGGCATCCTGTGGACGCCCGCATCCGCGTCCGCACCGGCGCCGCTGATCCTGCTCAGCCCCCCTCCTCTCGGGCTGCGCAAGACGTACCCCCGGCTGGTGGCCCGGGCCCGGCACGCTGGGGCGGACGGCTTCGCCACGGCTACCATCGAGCTCCCCGGAAGCGGCGACCGGCCCCGTTGGCCCGCCGCCGAGCAGGCCCGCGCCGACCTGCGCCGGGCCATCGAGGCCGGCGAGCCGGTCAGCGACGAGATCATCGACGCCCTCATCCTCCCGCTCGTCGACAAGTCGGTCCCGGAATGGCAGGCCGCCCTGGACGCCCTCCTGTCGCTGCCCGAGATCGGCGGCCCGGTCGGTTACTCGGGGGGAGTGATCTCCATCGGGACCCGGCTGGCGGTGGTCGAGCCGCGCATCTCGGCCGCTGTTCTGTTCGCCGGGAGTTTCGTCCCCCGGGCCATGTTCGAGGAGGCCCGCCAGGTCACCATTCCGCTGCACGTCCTGCTGCAGTGGGACGACGAAGGGAACGACCGGCAGGCGGCCCTGGACCTGTTCGACGCCTTCGGCTCCAAGGAGAAGACCCTGCACGCCAACATGGGCGGGCACACCGGCGTCCCGCAGTCCGCAGGCGACGAAGCGGGCCGATTCCTCGCCCGGCACCTGAAGTGACGCCGGGCCGTCAAGCCACCAGCAGAAGGTAAGCCGTGTCGGCCAGGACGCTGCTCATCTAGGGACAGGTCCCGGCCCTCCTCGGCTCTCTACACCACGGGCCCCTGCCAGACTCTCGGCAGGGGCCCGCGCTACCCGAAGCCATGAACTGCTCACGTCTGCAGAGCTTCGCAGGCTGCGCTCGACCAGCTGCTGGAACGGCTGGTCGATGTCCCCACGCCAGCCGGGACGACACCCCGCGAGATCGGAGTCCCGGCGACCGCGACGCTCCTGCGGATCATCGCCGTCAACCAGGGCAAAGGCTGAACTACTTGACAAATCTGATTCCACAGAACGCACGCGAAGATCGTGCGGACGGCGCGGCCGAGTTCTTCGAGCGCGGCGTAGGTGGGGTGTTTGGGGCCGCCGCGGGTGAAGCGGCGCAGGACCTGTTCCGCCTCCGTGGTGCCCAGGCGCAGGGCGGTGGCGTACTTGACCATCTGGTCGTACTGCTGGGCGATCAGGTCCCATTTGATGGCCCGGGTCGTCAGCGAGGCGCCGAGTGCTGGCCAGCCGGGCGGGGTGTCGTCCGGGCGGTACAGGCGGATGCTACCGATGTTCTTCAGCCGAGGCAGCAGACGGAAGTTGAGCAGCTCGGTGAAGGCGAACCCGACGACCGACGCGCCGTGCGTGTCGACGTAGTTCGACTCGATCTCGGTGTCTGTGCAGTGCCGCAGCAGGCCCTCGATCATCGCCGCGACCTCGGACGACGAACAGCTCTTGAGCTGGGAGTAGATGCAGATGTTCTTCCGCTCCACGTGCCAATAGATCATCACGCCGTTGCCGCCGTAGCGGGCGTGGTACTCGGTCATGAAGTTCGAGGACCAGGACCCGAACTTCTTCGAGTCCGACGCGCACGTGGTGCCCTGGCCCCACCATGCGGTGTCCCGGGCGGCGAAGGTGGCGTTCACCAGCTTCCGCACGGCTGCCCGCAGGTTGTCGACGGTGATGAAGTGCCGGCGCACGTGCCGCAGCGCCGCCTCACTCTCGCCGTGCTCGCCGGTCGCCACGATGGCACGGATGCCCATGTTCGTACCGAGGGCGAACAGGGCCAGGAGGAGGTTGGAGAACGGCGCGGTCGATGCGCTCGTACGCGGCGACCGAGGCGAACTCGTCGGTGAAGCCGGTGTCGAAGTCGGCGTTCTTGAGCACGTCCAGAAGATCGAGCATGCCCCAGCGGCGTACCACCTCGTCCTTGAGCGCCTGGAGGCCGGTGGGCTCGTCCAGCTTCTCCAGCTTCGGCACGGAGATCCACGGCTCGCCGTGCCTGGTGGTCACCTTGACTCCGCCCGCCGAGCCGTCCGCCAGCGCGGCCGTGAGCCGGTCCAGGCCAGCGGTCATCCGCTGCTTCAACGGGGCCGAGTAGTTCCGGTACAGGATTTGGCGCCGAGAAGGATCATGATCTGACTCTTCGCCGGCAGGCGGCTCTCGCGGGTGTCGGGCCGGTCGCAGCTCACTCCCTGCGACCGTCCCAGCCCGTCCCCGACCCGCGAAATCGGCTCGCCCAGGTCGGAGTGCCGCTGTCAGGATGTACCGGTGAGTACCGTGCCGCTCCTGACCTCCGACAGCTACGGACGACTCGTCGCCGGCCTGCGCGGACGAACCATCGTCGCGGTCGACTACTTCGTGCTGGTAGTCGGAGACGAAGGCACCGATCCTGACGGGTGGGACTACGGCGCGTGGCACGAACCTACGATGGGCGTCGAGCTGATCATGGACGACGGCGGCACCTACTCGGCTGTGTGGGGCAGCACGTTCGACTACTACGGGGTCGAGCTCCGCTCGGCGCCTATGCGCGACTTCCTCTCCCGCACCGACGAGCCGGGCGGGTCGGCACGAGTCGCGGTCGCGGATCACCCCCTCTGGGCCGGGGTCATGTCCGCCCCGATCGAGTCGTGCCGCATCCAGTGGTGCGGCGAGGAGCACGGCGCTCCGACTCCGGTGCCGGAGGCCATCCACCTGCGGACCGCCACTGGTCAGGTGTGGATCGCCGCTGGCCGCTCGGCCACTTACGAGCCTGACGGGCCGGGGCCGTTCTACTTGTGCACCGACGATGTGCTCGTCATCTTCGACACGGATGTCGCCGAGCGCGCCGGACTCGGAATCTGATCAACGGCCTCGAACGGGCTCACAGGCCGACAGCCAGAAGCGTCCTGTCAGGCAGATCGTTCGGCACCGTAGTAGCCGTGGCGCATCCGGAACCTCATGGGGTCGGTGCCGTCTGCTTCGATGTGCCCGATCAGCATTGACCTCAGCGGCTCGGGCAACTGCTTGCCATGCGCTCCGGTCCACTCGATCGACGCGAAGAGTTGGGCCGCGCCGTCGAGGTGGGCCGGACTCGGTGGGCGGGTGGCAAGCGCGGCAAGGATGAGGTCGGGGTCTTCGGCGAGCAACTGCTGCTGGACCGCCATGTCGTACCACTTCAGGCCGCCAGTGGACTCCCTGGCGGGGATCCCGGCCCAGGCCAGCAGGACGCGGATCCGCTCGATCCCGTCGGGATAGCCGTGCCGGACGAGTGTGGCGAGCCGGGCCTTGGCGTCGCGCAGCCGACCTGACCAGGCTTCCAGGTCACGCCCTGGTGCGGCGGAGACATCCACGGCGGCGTCGCGCAGCCCGGCGGGCGCGGCCTGGAGCCATCGCAGCCGACGCCGTTCGTCCTCAGCATCTTGCGCGGCCAGCTCCGCCTGAACCTCCCGAGATCCGGTCAGGCCTTGCGTCGCCAGCCACTCGGTGAGTGCTGGACCATCCCGCAGGTCGGCATCGCAGTCGCCAATCCCTCGGAGAGCAGATTGGTGGTGCAGCGTCCAGCAGACGATCAGCTCGCCGTTTACGTCATAAATCATGATGGTCGGCCAGCCGTTGCACAGGCACCGGTCGCCAGTACCGCCGTCCACAATGGCCAGCAGTTGTGCCAAGTCGACGATCTGTGCACCGGTCACGACGATCCGCGCCACGGCGGCGGAGTCCGCTTCGTCAGGCGATCCTTCGACAATCACGACGCGCCCGGCACGGTTCAGTACATCGCGTAGGCGAGCTGTCGTCGGAGCGCCGTCAGCCTTGCGCATCGTTCCGTCGTAGATCACGCCTGCGAGGGTATCGGCGCAGTCCCGGTCTTTCCCGGCAGATGATCTCGACTGCTCGCCAGGAAATCAAGGTGTGGTCGGCGAGGCCTTGTCGGCGGCCTCGGGAACGTAGCCGCAGAATTCCGGGGCGCAGTTGGCCTTGTGGTCCCGGCCCCAGAGGTAGGTGTCGCGCTCCGTGGAGCGCGCGCGGTGGGGGCGAAGTTGTTGCCGCCGGGGCAGAGTCGAGGGCAGCGCCGTGAAGGTCTTCGGGAGTACGGCGACCATGCCGCTGACCTGCTCTCCGTCGCGCATCCGCAGCAGCGCGGTGCACTGCCACCAGCCGATCTCGCCGTCGCTGATCGGGGTGCCGGGCCAGTAGTACGAGGCCGGGTTCGGTAGCAGGTAGTGGATGCCGTCGGGATCCAGGTGGGCTCGGAGCCACGGTCCTCCTCCGCCCAGGCCGAGTCGGAGCCTTCGGGCTTCGTCGTACAGGGAGCAGACCGTTTCGGTGTCGAGGGCCTTGAGGACGTTCGCCTCGACGGGCAGCGGCTGGCGTCCGACGGGGGTCTTGACGGGCCAGCGTCCGAGCAGGAATCCGGCCCGCTGCCGCGGTGTCATTGGGGACGGGCCCTTGCGGCGCTCCGGCAGGGGCGGGGGCGGCGTCCAGGTTCGTCCGTCTTGGCCGATGTGACGCAGTATCCACTCCTGCCCCTTCGGGCCGGCGGTGTTCCAGACCCCGCTCATCGGCCGTGCGGCGGTCGCCTGCTCCCAGCTTCCGGGGCTCGTGCCCGGGCGGGACGGGGTGGTGGGACGCGGACGCGCGACGCCAGGCAGGTTGTGGCCCAGGTTGGCCAGGAACCTGATGTGTTCCAGTGTCTCTTCGGGGCTGGCCCCGACTCGTGCCGCGTGCTCCCGGTCAGATGACGGATCTCGATGAAGGCCCTGGCCGCCAGGAACGCGGCTATGTCCCGGTCGAGCTCGGACTCGCGGCGTCTCATGCCGTTCCTCCCTTGCTGCCGTGACCGGCGCGTTCGAGGACGCGGTAGACGGTGGCGCGGCCCACGGAGAACACCTCCATCAGTTCGGCGATGGTGTAGTCGCCGGTGGCGTGCATGCGGACGAGTTCGGCTTGCTGGCGTGCTGACAGCTTGGGCTGGCGGCCCTTGAGTTTGCCGCGGGCGCGGGCTACGGCCATGCCTTCGCGGGTGCGCATTCTCAGTAGGTCGGCTTCGAACTCGGCGAAGACGGCCAGCATGTTGAAGAACATCTTGGACATCGGGTCGGCCGGGTCGTAGACGCTGCCGCCCAGGGAGAGGCGGACGCCGCAGGCTACGAGGGTGTCGCCGATGTCGCGGGCGCCGGGGACGGAGCGGGCGAGGGGGTCGACGTCTTCGGCGAGTACGGCTATGCCTCAGCGCTCGGGACCTTCCTCGTGCTGATCATGGTCGTTCTCTCCTGGGTCATCTTCAAGGCCACCAAGGGCGGGAGGTTCGACCATGGCGAGTGACCAGCTCACGGTGGCGCGCAGGCGCGCCGGATCACGTACCGGACTGACGGTCGTCGCCGTCGTCCTGTCCCTGCTCAGCGTCTTCCCGATCCTGTGGATGCTCTCCTCGTCCTTCAAGACGCGCGCCACCGTCACCGACGGCAAGCTGCTCCCGCAGGACTTCACCTGGGACAACTTCACCTACGTCTTCACCGAAGTGCCCTTCGGCCGCTGGCTGCTGAACAGCTTCATCATGGCGGCGGTCATCACCGTGGTAGCGCTCTTCTTCCATTCCATGGCGGCGTACGCGCTGGCCCGGCTGAAGTTCCCCGGCCGTGACTCGATCTTCGCCGTCGTCTTCTCGACGCTGCTGATCACCGCACCGGTGATCCTGATCCCGCTGTTCATCATCGTGCGGCAGCTCGGCATGCTGGACAGCTACGCGGGTCTGATCATCCCGCTCATCTTCAATGCGTTCGGCATCTTCCTGCTCCGCCAGTTCTACTTGGGCATTCCCAGGGAAGTGGAGGAAGCGGCCATCGTCGACGGCTGCGGCTACTGGCGTGTCTACTTCAACGTCGTCCTGCCGCTGTCCCGGCCCATCCTGTCGGCGCTCGCGGTCTTCTTCTTCCTCGCGAACTGGAACCAGTTCGCCTGGCCCCTGGTGTCCACGAGCAGCGCGGATCTGACCGTCACGCAGGTTGGCATCGCCTCATTCACCACGCAGTACGGCGCGAACTGGAACTACATCCTGGCCGCCGCCACGGTCGCCGTGCTGCCCATGCTCGCGCTGTTCCTGATCTTCCAGCGCCAGATGGTCGAATCGATCAAGACCTCCGGACTGAAGTGACGGCACGCCTGTGCGCGGGGCCGCCGGGAGCCGCGCACAGGCCGCACAGCGCCCTCGCCACCATGAACGAACAGATCGGTGCAGGAATGCCTCTGACAGCAGTGATCGGTGTGGACATCGGGACGTCCAGCAGCAAGGGCGTGCTGGTCGCCCTCGACGGCACCGTGATCCACACGGCCGTGCGCGAGCACACCGTGGACCGTCCGGCGCCCGGGCACAGCGAGATGGACGGGCAGATCTGGTGGGAGGAGTTCGTCTCCCTCACGCGCGAACTCACCGCGGCGCACGACACGCAGGTGGTGGCCGTCGGCGTGAGCGGCATGGGCCCGTGCGTGCTGCTCACCGACGAGAAGGACCAACCGGTGCGGCCCGCTGTCCTCTACGGCGTGGACACCCGCTCCGTCGCCCAGATCGCCCGCCTGGAAGCGGAGTTGGGCCCCGACGCGATCGTCGAACGCTGTGGATCGCGCCTGACCAGCCAGGCGGCCGGACCGAAGATCGCGTGGATCGCGGAGCACGAGCCCGAGCAGTACGCGCGCGCCCGCCGGCTCTACATGCCGAGCTCCTGGCTCGTGCGCGGACTGACCGGCGCCTACGTGCTCGACCACCACTCCGCCAGCCAGTGCACCGGCCTCGTCACCCCCGAGGCCGCACGCCTGACGGGCCTGCCCGCCGGCATCCCCGTCACCGTCGGGACGATCGACGCATGGGCCGAGGCACTGAGCGTCGGTGCACACGGCATCGGCGACCTCATGCTGATGTACGGAACCGCCATGTTCCTGGTCCACACGGTGCCGGACCTGCTGCGCCATCCCGCCCTGTGGAGCACCGTCGGCGCCCTGCCGGGCACCCGCAATCTCGCCGGCGGCATGGCGACCTCCGGCGCCGTCACCGGCTGGCTGCGCGACCTGTTCGCGGCGGGCGACTACGGTGAACTGCTGCGCCTCGCCGGGGAGTCGGGGCCGGGTGCGCGGGGCCTGTTGATGCTTCCTTACTTCGCGGGCGAACGAACCCCCGTCGACGATCCCCGCGCGCGCGGCGTCATCGCTGGCCTCACCCTCTCGCACACCCGGGGCGACCTGTACCGGGCGGCGCTGGAGGCCACCGCCTTCGGGGTGCGGCACAACATCGAGACGCTCGTCGACGCGGGAGGGGACATCGGCCGTGTCGTCGCCGTCGGCGGAGGTGTCCAGGGCGGCCTGTGGACCCGGATCGTCTCGGACGTCACCGGCCGGGCCCAGGAGCTGCGGGCCACTTCGGTGGGCGCCGGCTACGGCGGAGCGCTGCTCGCCGCGCAGCTCGTCTCGGACGCCGACATCGACGCCTGGAACCCCGTCGTCGACGTCGTCGAGCCGCACCCGGAGACGGCGGACTGCTACGACCGCCTTTACGCCCTGTACCGCGAGCTGTACCCGGCGTCGGCGCCCGTCGTGCACGCCCTGGCGGACCTGCAGACGCGGTAGGCCGGCGATCCGCCCCCGTCCCTAGCCCTCTTTCGAATGACCGACGGAGCCCCGCCGCGCCGCAGTCCCGGCCGCGCGGGGCCCCGACCCGCACATCCTCAGGGAGACCGAGCATGCCGTACGCCCTGCCCCAGCCCCGCCCCGTGCCGTCGGCCGAGCCCGGCGTCGTCTACACCGTTGCCAGCGGAGACCTGCGCGAGAGCGCGAACGTCACCGGGTGGCCCTCGCAAGCAAAACTGGAGGCCGATCTCGCCGCCGCCGTCACCAACATGGGCCGGCAGGTGCGCCGTGGCCACCCGGTCGACGAGGCCAAGGGCCACGGCTTCATCGACAGCCAGCGGGCCGACATCGAGGTCTTCAAGCAACTGCCTCCCGAAGCCCCGCTGATCGTCGTCGAGGGTGTCTGGCAGTACAGCCACCACGTCCTGGCCGGACTGCGCAGTCACCGGGGTCCCATCCTCGTGGTCGCCAACTGGAGCGGTGAATTCCCCGGCCTGGTTGGCTTGTTGAACCTCACCGCAAGTCTCACCAAGGCGAACGTGCCGTACTCGGCGCTGTGGAGCGAGGACTTCACCGACCAGTGGGCCCGCGACGGCCTGCGCACCTGGCTCACAACCGGCACCCTTGGCCACGACACCGGTCACGTCCGCGACCTGCCCGCGCTTCCTGCCGACGCGGAGACCGAACTGGGCACCGCACTGGCCCGCCAACTCCAGTCAGACAAGGCCGTCATCGGTGTCTTCGACGAGGGCTGCATGGGCATGTACAACGCCATCATCGACGACGAACTGCTCAACCCCCTCGGAATCTACAAGGAGCGCCTCTCGCAGAGCACCCTCGTCGTCGAGATGAACAAGGTCACGGACGGCAAGGCCCAGGCGGTGCGCGACTGGCTCGACGCCGCCGGAATGGTCTTCCACACCGGCACGGACGAGGCGACCGAGCTCACCGACGCCCAGCTGCTGAGTCAGTTCAGGATGTACATCGCCGCACTGCGGATCGCGGACGACTTCGGCCTCGACGCGGTGGGCATCCAGTACCAGCAGGGACTCAAGGACACCGTGCCGGCCAGCGATCTCGCCGAGGGACTGCTGAACAACGTGGAGCGCCCGGCGGTGCTCTCACGCGACGGTGCGCGCGAACTGTATGCGGGGCCCCGCTCCCGCACTTCAACGAGGTGGATGAGGGAGTGGCCGTGGACTCCCTGGTCACCAACCGGATCTGGACGGCCATGGGCCTCGACCCCGCGACGACCCTGCACGAATCCGCTGGGGACAGGAGTACGAGGGACGCTTCGTGTGGGTCTTCGAGATATCCGGCTCCGTGCCGGCGTCCCATCATGGCGGCTACGACAAGTCCTGGTCGATGCGTCAGCCGCCGATGTTCTTCCCGCTGGGTGGCGGCACCCTCAGCGGCGTCTCCAAGCCGGGGGAGATCGTCTGGTCACGCGTGTTCATCATGGACGGCGAGCTGCACGCCGACCTCGGACGGGCCACGGCGGTCGAGCTCCCCGAGGAGGAGACCCGGCGGCGTCTGGAGGCCACGACGCCGCAGTGGCCCATCATGCATGCCGTTCTGCACGGAGTGTCGCGCGATCAGTTCATGGCACGCCACAAGGCGAACCACCTGAACGTCGCCTACGCCCCCGACGCCGCCACTGCGGACAAGGCACTGCGGGCCAAGGCCGCCATGCTCAGCGCCCTCGTCCTGCATGTCCACCTGTGCGGTGACGTGCACGTGTGATCGCCCGGGCCGGCGAGGTTCCGGTCAGGTCCTCGTCGTGGGTCGCCCGTCCGGGTCGGCCCGCGACGAATCTCCCGGAGCCGCGGGCGGTCTTGAACGTCGCCCGCAGTTCGTCCTTCGGCGTCCGTCGGAAGGAGTTCGCAGGCCCCCACAGCGCCGTCGGCTGTATATGAAGCGTCCGCGACTTCCCTGCCGTCGGCCCGTTCACGCCCGTGCCGGACAGCAGCGGTCCGGCATGCCGGTCCTTGTCCGCGCGGCACCGTTTCCATCAGCGGCCCGGGCAATGCCGGAAAAGGACGCCTGCCGGGTCTTCTCCACGGCCAGGCGCCGCCCTTCTGGGTGCCGCTGGCGGCGACCATCCCGGGCCATGCGCCCCCTCCTGTCCGGCGGCCCCGTCGCCGACCGGTTACACCAGGCCCTGCCGGCTCTCGTGGTCGTCGGGATCGCCGCTTGGGCAGCACCCTGGGCAGGGTGCGCGGGGCAGCGGCCAGGGTGCGGGCATCGCACCCTGGCCTCCTGGCGGTCGGCAAAGCCATCAACGGCGTGCGCGGAGGCCTCGTGCACCAAGGCGGTATCCGTCTCGGTGGTCAGACAAGGGGTGATGCACCGCTCGGTAAAGGTCGCCACGACGCCGGCCGCACGGGCCGCCGCCCGATCGTGGTCGCCCCGGCGATCACCAGCCCGGCAGCGAGAGCTCCGTTCAGTAAGGTTCCGCTGTATGCCCCGACGTCGGCCGGATCATCGCCGTCAGGATCGGCGAGTGCGGAGACGGATGACTGACGCCGATGCCCCAGTACCCCCACGACTCGTAGAGTTGCTGGACCTTTCCCTCGCCGGCGGCGGGGTTCACCATCAGCGACACGTAGGGCTCGGTGGAGTACGCGGCAAGTAGCGCGTCATGAAGCTGCCGCGAGGTGCCTGTCTTCCGCCACGGCACGCTCACGCCCAGTTCCTTCAAAGCGACGACCGGCTGAGCGGTGTACTCGACAGCCGGGGTGGGTGAGATCCGTTTCCACCAGCGGTCGTCACCTTCAATGACGTTTCCGTACGCATAGCCGACCGGCGTCCCATCTTCGGTGTAGGCCAGGACGGCGGCCCACCCTGCTTCGCTGCCGTGCCGGTCCAAGCGGTCGGTGAATGCGGTCACCGCATAGTTCGGTAGGTGCACGAGTTCCGCCCGTACATCGCTATACGCGGCAATGAGGTCGGCTCGGGCCGGTGCAAGGTCGGTATAGGTGGTCAGGGTGGTCCTTTGTGCTGTCGTCACGCGGCAGTCCCCCAAGTGCTCCGGGCATGCTCGTACCAGGTGGTCGCGGCAGTGCTGGCGGGCGCGATGACGTTGAGCCGGCCGCCGAACTCGTTCAACATCAGGGCGACGCGCGGGTGCTGGGTAGCGGCCTCCGTCTCCACGGAGATCGCAGTGTGCGTCCCCGCGTCGATAGCCCCCTGCTCGAGCTGGGCACGAGCCAGCCGCACGGTGGTGATGGCCTTGGAGCGTCGCATGTGGGGGCGCAGTGCGGCCAAGCAGCGATATGCGTGGTACTCGGCCTTTTCCCAGTCACGCAGCGCCAGGTACGAGGACAGCGCGAGCGAGTCGAGCTCGGCCTGGTCATAGAAGGCGTTCAGCCAGACCGGGCGGTACGCGCCTGGATCGGCGCGGTGCATGGCGCTCTGGGCTTCGTCGTAGGCGCGGCAGGTGCCGATCGGGTCGCCGCACGCTCCGTGGATGGCCATCTGCCGGGCCAGGCCCAGGGAGGCGAACATGGGGTCTCGGCGGTTGATGTGGAGACTGCGGGCAACGTTGTTCGCGGCCATGGCCTGCGCGGGACGGCCGATGTGCCGGTACATAGTGCTGGCGTGGCTCCAGATGCGGAATTTGATCGCCTGATCGCCTGCCATCTCGGCCAAAGCTTGCGCCTCTCGCATGTGGTTGATCGCGATGTCGAAACGCCGGCCATCGATGGCGGCCCACATTGCGGAGGACCGGAAGGCGGCCGCGCAACCGTAGAGGTGGCTGCGTACACGATCGGTGGCGCTGCCGGAATCCTGAAGTTTCAGCGCGCTGTCTGCGAGAGCGACGGCGTGGTTTTCGATGTTGAGCTGTCCGCCGTGGCGGTGGTCGCTGGCGATGACTTCGGCGAAGCGCTGCTGCAGGCGCTCGACGTCTGTCATCCCAATGCGGCGGGGGGCGCTGGTGGCGGGGGCGGCCGCGGCCAGCGCGGAGGCGGTGACGCCCGAGACGAACAGGCGGCGTTTCATGGGGTCCTCCTGCGGGGGAGCCGGGGTCTGCGTGGTCCGACCCCGTGGCACGAACCCTAAGGTGGTGGCGGGTAATCCGGTGACCTGCTCGAGTGCCGCACGGGTAGCCGACTTCGGCCACCGGACCCGGCCAGCCTTCCAGTCCCGGACCGATGATCCATCAAGGCCGCCGGGTCTCCCAGTTAGCGACTCGATGGCCCTATTTACCGCTTCTGCCAAAGAGTTGGAGCTGTGGCCGTGCTCATCCATCCACGCCTCGAGTGCCGTGTTGCGCGTGGGTTCCATACACGCACGGTAGTCCCGTAAAGCCACACCGTCAGGTAATCGAAAGTCAAATCGCCCTAGGGTACGCACGCGATCGAAGTCTCCTTCGCCCTAATCGGCCTTCCCAGGACGGGAGTTAGCTAGCCGTACGAGAGGCAGACCGGTGACGGTGCTTTCCGCCCACGCCCGGCCAGCCCCGCCCCCTTGCCGAGGACGTGATGACGACGACAGCCCTACGGACGCATCGCGCGGCCACAGACAACGACGGGGACGTGATGAGCGCACGCTTCAACATCGCCCGCCGCAACGGCGCACCGCCCCGCCCCGAGGACGCATGCCAGCCGGGCGCAATGCGCCGGATAGCTGCGCATCGTCTGAGAGCCTTCGGCCTGCAGGCGATGACGGACGACGTCATGCTCATCGTGTCCGAACTCGTCACCAATGCTGTCCTGCACAGCGCCGGCTCGCTGGTGTCGCTCGAGCTGACCATTGAAGCAGGCCACCTTCGCATCTCCGTACGCGGCGACACCCCGGCCCACCCCCTGGTCCAGAACCCTGCGCCTGACGCTGAAGCCGGACGCGGACTCCAGATCGTGGAGGCCCTCGCCACCGCTCACCACGGGCAGTGGGGAACTAGCGACCAGGGCGCAACCACCTGGTGCTTACTATCCCTCGCCGGAGTCCGGCGATGACCGCGACCACACGGGCTCGTGTCTGGCCGGCGCCGAGCTGGACGCCCCCTCTCGACAGTGAGGCCCTGGCCACTGTCCTTGCGAAGATCCACAAGTGGGAGGCGTTCGACGGAGGGGCTCTCCTCGATGACGTGGCGATCGCGCTGGACGAGGTCATCCCCCAAGAGGAGCACGTCGAGGACATCGCGCAGCGTCTCCGCGACCACCTGAAGCGCCTGGTGCACATCGCCGTCGCCGCGCAAGCGGAACAAGACGATCAGACCGCCCGACTCATCGAACAGGCCCGCACGGTTCGCACCGAGGACCTGCCGGGCGATCCCTGGAAGGCCGTCGGCCACCTGCGCCGACTGGGCTGGACCGTCAACGAGCTGATGGAACGCCTGGCGGCCACGAGATGCCTGAAGGAGGCGGTGTGATCACCCGCCCTCTCCCCTACAGCCCTTACCAGCCGCGCACGCGAGAGAGTGCGAGCACGTCGACCGAGCCGGGCCTGATCCCCTTCGTCACCCAGAGGGAAGGGGAAGTAGCCGCCCCGGACAATCTGATCCTTCAGAGGTCGGCAGCGGGCCAGTACCGCCTCTGCTACCAGGACGAGGGCCCCGGGGACCGGGATCTGCGCGGCGTGCTGTGGGCGCGGTGCTCCTTCAACCCGGTGGACGAGAACAGGCAGCCGACGGGGAAGCCGCAGTGGAAGCTGATGCACCCCTACCGGCAGATGGTGACGATGCAGGCCATGCGCTGCCAGGTGTGCGCCGAACCCGCGCGAACCCCCATCGGGTACTTCTTCCTCGCCGGGCCCCACGACATCGACACCGACCGGCCGCCAGTCCTCACCAGCCAGCCGCCGGTGTGCGCCAAGCATGTCCGCGCCGCCATCCGCCTGTGCCCGCACCTGCGAAGGGACACGACGGTCTTCCTCACCCTCAGCGCCCCTCTGTACGGCGTGACGGGCGTCCTCTACGGCTACGGCGAGAACGGCATGTACGTCGTAGCGCGCCCCGACTCCCCCCTGCCCTACGGGCACCCGAACCTGTCCACGCTCCTCGCCTCCCAGCTCGTGCGCCGGCTGAGCTCCTTCCGAGTCGTCGGCCTGGACGAGCTGGGGGACACCGTGCGACAGGCCACGTAGACCTGCCCGGTGGCCCGGATCCCCCCAAGCCGTGGCCATCGGGCAGACCCACTCCCGGCACGGGGAGCACTGACGACCGGCTCCCACGGCGTACCTGCCTCTCCCTGCGCCGGGATCCTCGCCCACGAAGTGGAGGCACCGTGCACACGCTGATCGCGAGTCCCTTCATGGACCACCACGTGATCGTCCGTCCCGGAGACGCCGCGGGCATCCGGGTCCCCCTGGCCCGCTACCTGGAGATCAAGCGGGCGGTGGACGACGGGCAGCCTCCACCGGCCTGGCTCATCGACGGGGCCCGTCGGGCGTGGTCTTTGGACATCGCCGAGCGACCCGTAGCGGAGACCGCACTCGTGCGGGCTCCGTCGCCGTACGGCTACGTCCGCGCCTCGTACGAGATCAACAAGGGCTGTGACTACGACTGCCCGCACTGCTACCTGGGGCAGAAGAAGTTCGAGGGGCTGACGTGGGAGCACAAGGAGCGCCTGCTGGAGATCATGCGGGACGCCGGGGTGCTTTGGCTGCAGATCACCGGCGGTGAACCGCTCATCGACCGGCATTTTCCCGCCGTCTACACCCGCGCCAGCGAGCTCGGGATGATGGTGACGATCTCCTCCAACGGCTCCCAGCTCGCAAAGCCGCTGTTCATCGACCTGTTTACCCGGATGCGCCCCTACCGGATCACGCTCAGCGTCTACGGGGCCACCGAGGAGACCTACGACGGGTTCACCCGCAACCGCGGCGCCTTCGACCGCTTCACCCGCGGTCTGGCCGCCGCCCGTGAAGCAGAGCTGCCGGTCCGGCTCAACATCGTCGTCTCGGACAGCAACGCGCACGAACTCGACGCGATGCGGCAGCTCGCCGACCGGTACGGCTTCCCACACCACGCTTACACGAACATGTCGCCCACGATCGCCGGGGGCGCCGAGCCCCTGCCCACGCAGGCCACGGACTTCCTTCGCCAGCGCAAGCCGTTCACCGGCTGCAACGCGGGTCACACCTTCTTCCACGCCGATCCGTTCGGCATTGCCTCGATCTGCAAGGTCGGCCGCGACCCGAACATCAACCTGATCAAGGAAGGCGTCCAGGGCCTGTCCCGGCTCGGCTCCATCGCCGATTCCCTCATGCTTCGCACCGGTGGATGCTCCGGCTGCCAACTGTCTGGCACCTGCTGGACCTGCCGGCCGCTGGCCAAGCTCTACCAGGAGGCGAAGGCACCAAGGAACACCTACTGCCAGCACGCAGAAAGGTAATCGCCATGTCACCTGCACCCCTGGCGGTCCGGCCCGCGCCGGCCGCCGACCCGACACCCGCAACGCCGAGCCGACCCGTCCCCGTCGCGATCACCACCCGCCCGCTCGCCGATGACGACCTGGTAGTCATCGGCGACCTGGACGAGCTGGTCGAGACGGCCATGTGCTCGTGCGACGCGGGCGACGACGTCCCCTACTAGGCCGCAATCCGAGCCTGGCCCACGCCGCCCCCGGCCCCCGGTAGGGTCGAGGGCGGCCCCCTGTCCGACCACCAGGAGACCCATGCCCGTCGACCGCATCCACTGGACCGAGCTGCCTGCCGCGGCCCGCGCCGCCGTGGAGGCCCACACCGGGCCCGTCCTCAGCGCGGACACCGCTCAGGCCGGGGTGAACTCGGGGATCGCCGCCACCGTCCGCACCGCCGAGACGGTCCTGTTCGTCAAGGGCGTGCCCGCCGACCATCCGCAGGTGCCCACCCAGCACCGCGAGGCCGCAATCAACCCGTACCTGCCCCCGGCGTCGCCGCGCATGCTGTGGCACGTACAAGCCGGTGGCTGGGACCTCATCGGTTACCAGCGGCTCACCGGCCGACACGCCGACTACACACCTGGTTCCCCGGACCTGCCGCTGATCGCCCACGCCGTCGCCGAACTCCAAGT
>NZ_JAYWVC010000141.1:0-21308 GCF_036281785.1 Streptomyces chiangmaiensis
GGCGTTCTGGGAGGGGCGGGCTCCGCGGTACCGCGCCGCGCCACGAACACGAACTCCCTGCCCGGCCGGTCGGGTGCGTCGCGTACGTCCTCGACGACGAAGCCGTGCTCGTGCAAGTCCCGCTCGATCTCCGTACGTTCGCGGAAGCGAAGTGTCGATTCCGAGGTCAGTACGTCCCCGTCCGCAGCGAACACGTGCGTACCCCGGAAGCTCACCAGCGGCAGGCTCACGTCCGTCAGCTCGGCCCAGGTCTCGACATGGCCGACGCCCGGGATGTCCGTCATGCGGTACGTGGTCTCCCGCGTCCACTCCGCCCACTCCTCCCACACGCGCTGCGCCGGATCGCGCGTCTCGAAGACAAGCCGCCCGCCCGGCCGCAGCGCCTCGTACGCGCCGCGCAGCGTCGTACGCCACGCCTGCGGATCGGCGATCGCCTGGGCGACGTTCCCGGTCATCGTCACCAGGTCGATCTGCATGGGCGGCAGATCCCCCGCGTCGCCGTCGAGCCAGCGCACCCGCTCCGCGCCCGGCTTGCCACGCGCGACGTCGACGGACGCCCGCGCGGGATCGATCCCGGTGACCGTAATGCCGCGCTCAGCGAGCAGCAGCGCGAACACGCCCGTACCGCACCCGATGTCCAGCACGGACCGCGCGCCGAACTCCTCCGCCATCGCGAGATACGCGTCGAGATCGCTGCGGTCCGGATCGAGTGGGTCGTAGATGGCGGCGAGGCGCGGATGCCCGAAAGTTGCGTCAACCATGGAGGCGAACGTATGTGGCCCCGAGCCCGCGCGGCCACTGCTTTTCCACACGATCCCGTTGAGCACGGTTCGATCGTCCAGCCGCTTCCGTCCGCGCAAGGACTGGGGCAGGCGGGGCGCCCAAGGCACCGTGGTGTTCGGCATGGATCTCGCGGATCTCGCCGACCGCGACGGCCTGCTCGGCCTGACGCGCGGCGCAGACCCGCGTGGTGGCCCGGTGCCGGTAGCAGCCGGAGCGGGAGACGCCATGGACCTGGCATATCCGCTTCACGCCGAAGTCGGCACGGTAATCGCAGATGAAGTCCCAGCGGCGGGGCCTGACTTCATTGGACACCTCACGGCTGTTCGACCTCACTGTCCCGCAGGCCTGCTGACCCACGGCGCCGCAGGACTCGGCGCCGGATCCGGCGCGGCCGCGGGCAGCTCGGCGCCGCATTCGTTCGGCTGTCCGAATGCCCCGTTCAGCTCTTGGGCATCGCACGGCCACGGCTGTTCAGGGCAGCCGCATCTCAACGGGGTTCTGCGGTCCGGGACTTCCTCACGCCGTTCGCGAGAGCGGCCCGCCCCATGCCGCCGCCGTCCCCCGCGTGTGGGGGACCACGGCGGCACGCGGTCCGATTGCTGCATGCGGCGCAGCCGACCGAGGTCCGGCCCGCCGGGTCAGGCCGCCGTGACGTCCAGCCGCTCCAGCCGTGCGGGGTCCGACAGGATGTAGATGCCCGTGATCCTGCCGTCGACGACGGTGACGCCCATGACCGACAGTGGCCGGCCCTCGGGCGCATTGACGAGCCCGATCGAGCCGTTGACCAGTGCGAGCCGGGCGTACTGGGCGTACTGGCGGAACATGAGCGCGCCCTTCGCCACCGTCTCCGCACCGCGTGCCACTTTGGATGCCGCGACGCCGGTGACCAGGGGGCCGGAGTCGGCCCGCAGCACGACGTCCGGGTCGAGTACGGCGACCAGGGCGTCGAAGTCACCGGCGCGCGAGGCCGCGAGGAACGCCTCCACCGCCTCGCGCTGGCGCCCGAGGTCCGGATCGGCGGCGGGTTCCGCGCTCTGGACGCGGCGGCGGGCGCGGCTGGCGAGTTGTCGGGTCGCGGCGGACGTGCGCCCGACGATGGAGGCGATGTCGTCGAAGGGCACGGCGAACATGTCGTGCAGGACGAACGCCAGCCGCTCGGCGGGCTCCAGTGTCTCCAGCACGACGAGGAGGGCGAGCCCGACCGAGTCGGCGAGCAGGATCTCCTGTTCGGGATCGACGCGCTCCAGGGGGGTGATCACGGGGTCCGGGACGAAGGTGTCCGCCATGGGTTCCTCGCGACGCGCGGTGCGGGAGCGCAGCATGTCGAGGCAGATCCGGCCGACGACGGTGGTGAGCCAGCCCGCCAAGTTCTTCACCTCGCTCACATCGGAGCGGCTCAGTCTCAGCCAGGCCTCCTGCAGAGCGTCGTCGGCCTCGCTCAGCGAACCCAGCATCCGGTAGGCCACTGCTCTGAGATGCCCTCGGTGCGCCTGGAAGCGGTCCGCCAGCAGTTCCTTGTCGTCCATCGATCCCCGTTTCTGAGAGCCGTCCGCGTGGGCGCCGTCACCGATCAAAACACGGCGCCCACGCCCCGTTGCACCGCGCCCTGCTAGCGGCCGAAAAGCTCGAACGCCACGGCCGGTTTGCCACCGAAGTGCTTGCCCACGGCCTGCGCCCGGGAGGTCAGGAAGGACCGTGCGTACGTCTCCGGTTCCTCCTGAGTCAACGCCTCTATGTACGTGCGGTGTTCCAGCAGCGAGCGCACCGCGCGGTCCAGGCCCGATTCCGCCTCCACGGCGTGGGTGGGCGTCGAGGAGCCGGCGACGGCGACCCACCGCACGCCGTTCCACGGTTCCAGGCCGCGCGCCGCGAGTTCGGGGAAGATCCACCGGTTGCCGGCGTCCGCCACCGCGTCGGGCGTGGCTCGTCCCACGGCCACGTGGTCCGGCGTGTTCCAGGCGACGCCGCCCCAGGTGTCGCAGTGGTTGAGGGTGATGACCAGTTCCGGCCGGTGGCGGCGGATCGCCGCCGCGATGTCCCGGCGCAGCGCGGGCCCGTATTCGATGACACCGTCACGGTGGTCGAGGAACTCCACTGTGGACACCCCCACCACCGCCGCGCTCGCCCGCTGTTCCCGCTCGCGCAGCGGTCCGCAGACGTCGGGTTCCAGCGAGTCGATCCCGGCTTCGCCCCGGGTCGCCAGGACGTACGCGATCTCCCGGCCGCCGCCGGTCCACGCGGCGACGGCCGCTGCGCAGCCGTACTCGAGGTCGTCGGGGTCGGCGAGGGCTCGCCGCCAGTCCTCGGGCATGGGCTTGAGCCGGTCGTTCATGGGCTCGGTCATGGCCGCAGACTGACGTCGCGCCCGTGGGCGGGTGCGGCGTACGGTGAACGGCCGGTGGATCAAGGGGTACGGCCGATCACGAAGCGATGCCGTGCCTGCGGTCAGACCTCGTCCCGGCTCAGTGCCAGCAGTCGTTCCAGGACGCGGGGGCCGCTTGCGCGGACGCCGTCGTGCTCGAACTCGTCCGTGACCCAGGTGCGCAGACCGCGGATCGTGCGGGCCGTCTCCAGCGCGTGGGCGGTGTCGACGTACATGTCATCGTGGTAGACCGCCGCGGCGACAGGCACCTCGTTGGCGGCCAGGCGGGACACGTCGTACAGCGGAGCCCAGTCGGTACGCTCGGCGAGCAGGTCCGCGGTCTCGCGCAGCGGGCGCAACGCCGGGTCGGTGTCGAACATCCAGGGGTGCACCGACTCGCCCGTGAACAGCACCTGGCCGTCGCCCGTCAGTGCCTTCGCCGCGTCGAACTGCGGGAACTCTCCCCGCACCCGCTCCGCGGCCCAGGCGGTGGGGCGCTCGTCCTGACCGTAGATCGCCTCGTGGACCAGCGCGTAGAGGGGATGGGCGGCGTAGGACAGCAGACCCTGCACCTCCTCCTGAAAGGCGTCGGAGAGCGCGAAGCCCTGCACGGTGCGCACGAAAGCGTCCTCCAGGAGGAAGTGGAGGCGGTGGCTGCCCTCGCTGCCGCCGAGGAGGATGCCGAGGGACTGGAAGGCCTCCACCGTGAGCCGGTAGCCGCCGTTCAGGACGGGTTCGTGCTGGAGCAGGTACTCGGCGATGCGGCGGGCGCGTTCGACGTCCTGCGGGTAGCGGGCGTAGTGGGCGGCGACCTTGCGTTCGATGCGCGGGTACGCGGCCCGGTAGACGTCATCAGCGTGCGCGCCGAGGGAGGGCAGGCCGCCGGTGATCAGGGCGGCGCGCAGGCCTCCGGGTGCCGTCGAGAGGTAGTTCACGGTGCAAAAGCCGCCGAAGCTCTGCCCGAGGACCGTCCAGGGGGCGCCGCCGGTGACCTGGGGGCGGATGGCCTCGCAGTCGCGGACGATGGAGTCCGCGCGGAAGTGCGTGAGGTAGTCGGCCTGCTCGCGGGGGCCGCCGCGCAGCGGGAGTGTCTGCCGGCTGGCGGGTGTGGAGGCGCCCGTCCCGCGCTGGTCGAGGAGGAGGACGCGATACTCCTCCAGGGCCCGGCCGAGCCAGGCCTGCTGACCGACGAAACGATTCGCCCCGAAGCCGGGACCCCCCTGGAGGTAGAGCAGCCAGGGCAGGTCGGCGTCCGCCTTGGCGCCGGCGACGACCTCCCGTGCGTACAGCTCGATCGTCTCCCCGCCGGGGTTGTGGTGGTCGAGGGGCACGGTGAAGCGGCGGTCGGTGAGGACGACGCCGGGCTGGCGATAGCTGAGGCTCAAGGGTGCTCCCGAGACGTACGGATTCGAGGCTGCGTCCCAGTTCAGCACATGGTCCCGGGGCATCCGCGGGCAGGGATCAAGAAATCTCCACCGACCGGCCGCTCGGCAGGTTCGCGCCGCTGTACGACAGAGGTACGAAAGCCGCGGCGGACGGGTGGGAGGAGGGGCTCAGCGGGCCGCGAGGCTGGAGCGGCGCACCACCAGCTCCGGCTGGAGCATCACCCGCCGATGCTCGTGCGCCCGGACCCTGGCCTCCGCCTCGGTCTCCTCCAGCAGGAGTTCTGCGGCCAGCGCGCCCATAGTGACCGCGGGCTGCCTCACAGAGGTGAGCGGCATCGCGGCCGCCGCGGCGAACTCGATGTCGTCGTAACCGACGATGGCCAGATCCTCGGGGACGCTCACTCCAGCCGCGTACAGGGCCTGCAGGACGCCGAGCGCGAGCAGGTCGTTGGCGCAGAACACGGCGGTCGGCCGGTCGGCGAGCCCCAGGAGCCGAGCACCCGCGTCCCGCCCCGCGGCGACGTCGAGGCGCTCGGTCGGCAGCTCCCGCAACGCCTCGGGGCCGAACCCCACCTCCGCCAGCGCGTTCAGGGCGCCCGTGCGACGGTCCCTGACCTGATTGAGTCCGGGCGGACCGCTGAACGCGAGGGAACGATGTCCCGCGTCGACCAGATGCCGTACGGCGGACCGGGACAGCGGTCTCTCGTGCCTCGTCGAGGAGTCTGTCCCGTCGAAGCCGGGTGAGGTTGATTCCGATCCGGCGGAGCGCTTGCCAGTTGACGGCCGTGGCGGCCGAGCCGAGCCGTTTCGCCAGGCTCCGCATGTTGAGGCCGTGCAGTCCTTCGTCGTCGAGCAGCTTGATGGCCGCACGGAGGATCCGGTCTGCAGTCAGCGTGTCTCGCGGCATGGCCACCATTTGACTTGAACTTAGTTCACGCCAAGGTCTTGCACTTTGTTCGAGTCGCGGTCTACGCTCACCCTCGCACTTAGTTCAAGTACCCGAAGGGGGAGCAATGCTGCAGGACCGGCTGACGGAGTTCGTCAAGACGCAGGCCATGGAGCTCGGCGTTCCCGGCGCCGCCGTCGGGGTGCTCCTGGACGGCCAGGAGATCTACGCCTCGCATGGCGTGACGAGCCTCAGCAACCCGCTGCCGGTCGACGAGAAGACACTGTTTCCTCTGGCGTCGGTGTCCAAGACCTTCACAGCGACCGCGCTGATGCGCCTGGTCGCCGAGGGCAAGGTGGACCTTGACGCGCCGGTGCGGCGTTACGTCCCCGAGTTGAAGCTCGCCGACGAGCAGGCCGCGGCGCAGATCACCGTCCTGAACCTGCTCAACCACACCGCGGGTCTGGACTGGAACCTGATCGACGACGGCGAGGGCGACCGCTCCCTGGCCGGGCTCGTGGCGAAGCTGCCCCAGCTGCCGCTGATCGCACCGCCCGGGGCCCGCGCCTCGTACAGCCAGGCCGGTTACAACCTGGCCGGGCGGATCATCGAGAAGGTCACGGGCCTGCCCTTCGAGCAGGCCATGGCCTCGCTCGTCCTGGAGCCGGTGGGCCTTGCGGACACCGTGTACGGCCTGTCCGAAGTGATGGTCCGCAAGTTCGCCGTGGGCTACAACCGCGGCGACGACGGCGAACTGCACCCCGCCCGGCCCTGGGGAGCGTTCAAGGAGGGCGCGCGCGGCGACAACCCCGGTGGCGGCCTCGCCTCCTCGGTGATCGATCTGCTGTGCTGGGCGCGGTTCCAACTCGGTGACGGGGAGGGCCTATTGCCCACCGCAGAGCTGTACCGCATGCGGGATCGGACGATCGAGCTGCGCGCCAGCACGCTCGGCGACGGCTTCGGCATCTGCTGGTTCCTGCACGACTTGGACGGCCTCCGCGGGATCGGCCACGGCGGCTCGGGCAACGGCCAGTTCTCCGAGCTGCTCATCGTGCCCGAGCGCGACTTTGCGGTGGTCTCCCTGGCCAACGTCGGCCCGGACGGCTACCCCTTCAACCAGTCCGTCGTGCGGTGGGCGCTCGAGAACTACCTCGGCGTCGTCGAGAAGACGGCGGAGCCGGTCCCGTACGACGAAGGACAGGCCCAACAGGTCGTCGGCCGCTACGAGATCGACGCCATGAATCTCGACATCGCCGCCGACGGCACCCGTCTCACCCTGGCGGTCGGGATCAAGCCGGAGATCCGCCAGGCGTCGGACGAGGAAATGCCCCCGGACCACCCGGCCGCGGACATCGGCTTCCTTCCCGGCGACGGCGACGAGTACATCGTCACAAAAGGCGGCCTCAAGGGGCAGCGCGGCTACTTCTCCCGCGACGTCAACAGCGCGGTCACAGGCGTCGACCTCGCCGGCCGGCTCTTCACCCGGGTTGCGGAAGCATCCTGATCCAACGCAGGCACGGCTCGCCCCACGGGGCGACACGGCGCCCTGGTGCGATGCGCAGGCTCGGCTCGGCGCGCCGTAACCGGGGTCTCGCCCGGGCCACGCCCGCCCATTACGCTGCACTCATCCGATGATCGACCACGAGGAGCCGCGATGCGTGTCGCCCTGTTCCTGACCTGCGTCAATGACACGCTCTATCCGGACACCGGGCGCGCCGTGGTCAAACTGCTGACCAGGCTGGGCGTCGAGGTCGACTTCCCGATGGCGCAGACCTGCTGTGGACAGGCCCACTACAACACGGGATACCGGCACGAGGCGGAGCCCCTCGCGGTGAAGTTCTCCGATGTCTTCCGAGGGTACGAGGCCATCGTGACTCCCTCGGGGTCATGCGGGGCGATGGTGCGGGAGCTGTATCCGCGGATGGGGGAACGGGCGCGGGCGGAGGGGCGCGGAGACACCCTCGCGGCCGCCGTGGCACCCGTGGTCCCGAAGACCTACGAGCTCACGGAGTTCCTCGTGGACGTGGTGGGCCTGACGGACGTGGGAGCGTACTACCCGCACCGGGTGACCTACCACCCGACCTGTCACGGTCTACGGAGCCTGGGCCTGGGTGACCGTCCGACGCGACTGCTCCGGGCCGTCAAGGGACTGGAACTGGTGGAGCTGCCGGGTGCCGAGGAGTGCTGCGGCTTCGGTGGCACCTTCGCCCTGAAGAACTCCGATGTCTCGGCGGCCATGGGCGTCGACAAGGTGCGCAACGCCGAGTCCACGGGCGCCGAGGCGCTCTGTGCGGCCGACAACTCCTGCCTGATGCACATCGGCGGGACGATGTCCCGGCTGCGCGTGGGGATGCGGCCGGTGCACATCGCGGAGATCCTGGCGAGCACGGAGGAGGAGCCGCTGGTATGAGGAGCGTCGTCATGGTGAAGGGGCCCATCGCATGAGCGGGACGTTCGTCGGGATGCCGTCGTTCCCGCAGGCAGCGCACGAGGCGGTCCGCAACAAGACCCTGCGTGGAAACCTGCGGCACGCCACCCACACCATCCGGGCCAAGCGGGCCAAAGCAGTCGCGGAGGTGTCCGACTGGGCGGCGCTGCGGGAGGCGGGACGGCAGATCAAGGACCACACGCTGCGTCATCTGGACCGGTACCTCGTGCAGTTGGAGGAGGCGGTCACCGCGGCGGGCGGCTCCGTTCACTGGGCCGCGGACGCGGACGAGGCCAACAGGATCGTCGCCGGGCTGGTCAAGGCGACCGGCGAGACGGAGGTCGTCAAGGTCAAGTCCATGGCCACGCAGGAGATCGGTCTCAACGAAGCGCTGGAGGCGGAGGGCATCCGGGCGTACGAGACCGATCTCGCCGAGCTGATCGTGCAGCTGGGCAAGGACCGGCCCTCCCACATCCTGGTCCCCGCGATCCACCGCAATCGCGGCGAGATCCGTGACATCTTCCGCTCCGAGATGGGCGAGTGGGGGCGCCCCGCCCCCGAGGGGCTCACCGACACGCCCGCCGAACTGGCCGAGGCGGCCCGGCTGCACCTGCGTGAGAAGTTCCTGCGCGCCAAGGTCGGCATCTCCGGCGCGAACTTCATGGTCGCCGAGTCCGGCACCCTGGTGGTGGTCGAGTCGGAGGGCAACGGGCGGATGTGCCTCACCCTGCCCGAGACGCTGATCTCCGTCGTCGGCATCGAGAAGATCGTGCCGACCTGGCGGGACCTCGAGGTGTTCCTCCAGACGCTCCCCCGCTCCTCGACCGCCGAACGCATGAACCCGTATACGAGCATGTGGACGGGTACGACCGACGCCGAGACCGCCGACGGCCCCCGCACCTTCCACCTCGTCCTGCTGGACAACGGCCGCACCGACACGCTCGCCGACCAGGTCGGACGCCAGGCGCTGCGCTGCATCCGCTGCTCGGCGTGTCTCAATGTCTGCCCGGTGTACGAGCGCGCGGGCGGCCACGCCTACGGCTCGGTCTACCCGGGCCCCATCGGCGCCATCCTCAGCCCTCAACTGCGGGGCACGCAGAGCGAGATCGACGCGTCGCTGCCATACGCGTCCTCGTTGTGCGGAGCGTGCTACGAGGTGTGCCCGGTCGCCATCGACATCCCCGAGGTGCTGGTGCATCTACGGGAGCGGGTCGTGGAAGGCGGGACCGTGACACAGGCCGGCAACAAGGTCGTGCTGAAGCCGGCGAGGGGTCATGCCGCCGAGCGGGCGGCGATGCGGGCCGCGCGCTGGGCCTTCGGCCACCCGGGCGCACTGCGCACGGGCCAGCGTCTCGCGTCACGCTCGCGCCGCTTCCTGCCGCGGACCCTGCCGGGCCCGGGCAGGGCGTGGAGCGCGAGCCGGGATCTGCCCCCGGTGCCGGCGGAACCGTTCCGCGACTGGTGGCAGCGTACGCAGACAGAGCAGGAGGCACGGTGAGCAGCAGGGATCTGATCCTGGGCCGGGTGCGGCGCGCGCTGGCGGACGCGAGAAAGGACGACACGCCGTACGAACAGGCGGTTTCCCGTGACTATCTGCGGCGGCACGGCGAGCGCACCGCCGAGGAGACCGTGGAGCTGCTGGCGGAGAATCTGACGGACTATCGGGCGATCGTGCACCGGAGCGATGCGGAGCATCTGCCGGCGGTTCTCGCCCGGCTGCTCACCGCCCGGGACGCGCACAGCGTCCTGGTACCGCCGGGGCTGCCCTCGCACTGGCTCACGGGCGTGGAGCAGGTTCCCGACCGCGCGGAGAGCAGCCCGTACGACCTGGACCGTGTCGACAGCGTGGTCACCGGTTGCGCGGTCGCCGTCGCCGAGACCGGCACCATCGTGCTGGACGGTGCACCGGATCAGGGCCGTCGGCGTATCACGCTCGTTCCGGACCACCACATCTGTGTCGTACACGTCCCCGGGCAGGTCGTGTCCTCCGTGCCCGAGGCCCTGGAACGTCTCGACCCGGCGCGCCCGCTCACCTGGATCTCCGGGCCGTCCGCGACGAGCGACATCGAGCTGGACCGGGTCGAGGGGGTGCATGGTCCGCGCACCCTGGAGGTGGTGCTGGTGAGCGAGCAGTGACCGGCGCCGTTAGCGTGAGGGAATGATCCGGTTCGAGGAGGTCACCAAGCGGTATCCGGACGGCACCACGGCCGTGCGGGACCTGTCCTTCGCGGTCGCGGAGGGCGAGCTCGTCACGCTCGTCGGACCGTCCGGATGTGGCAAGACGACCACGATGATGATGGTGAACCGGCTGATCGAACCGACCTCGGGGCGGATCTTCGTGGGCGGCGAGGATATCGCGACCCTCGACCCGGTGCGTCTGCGGCGGCGGATCGGTTATGTGATCCAGCAGGTGGGCCTGTTCCCGCACCGGACCGTCCTCGACAACACCGCGACCGTGCCCTCCCTGATCGGCTGGAAGAAGGCGAGGGCCCGGGCGCGGGCCGCCGAGTTGCTCGACCTGGTGGGCCTTGACCCGAAGACATACGGGCCGCGCTATCCCGACCAGCTGTCCGGCGGCCAGCGGCAACGGGTCGGGGTGGCACGGGCGCTGGCCGCGGATCCGCCGGTGCTGCTGATGGACGAGCCGTTCGGGGCGGTGGACCCGGTGGTGCGGGAGCAGTTGCAGGACGAGTTCCTGCGGATGCAGGCGGCCGTCCGCAAGACGGTGCTGCTGGTGACGCACGACATCGAGGAGGCGGTGCGGCTCGGCGACCGCATCGCGGTGTACGGGCAAGGGCGCATCGAACAGTTCGACACGCCCGGGGCGGTGCTGGGCACGCCCGCCACGCCGTACGTCGCCGAATTCGTGGGCGCGGACCGGAGCCTGAAGCGGCTGTCCGTCACGGAGATCGAACCGAGCGACCTGGCGCAGCCGCCGGTCGCACGGCTCGACGAGCCCGCCGAAGTTGCGGCGGACCGCCTGCACGCGGAGGGCGCCCGCTGGGCGGTCGTCCTGGACGCCGAGGGCGATCTGCACGGATGGGCGGGGGCCGGCGAACTCGGTGCGGGGGGGCTGGTCCGCGACCACGCCCGGCGGATGAACGCCTGGGTTCCGATCGGCGCCCCACTCAAGCAGGCGTTCGGGGTGATGCTCCAGCACGACGCGGGGTGGGTGGCGGTGCTGGACGGAGCACGCTTTTTGGGCGTACTGACCCCGGCCAAGCTCCATGAGGCGCTACGCCGCTCGGTGGACGCGGAGGCGCGGGGCATCCCGCGCGGGCAGGTGTCGTTCGAGTCGGTCTCGGACGCCTAGCCGTACTGACCAGCCGGCCCTCCCGGGATGTGGAACGACGGCGCTGCGGCCGTTGACCGGCGGTACGGTGCCCCGCTCGACGGTCACCGTCGCCGTGAGCCACCGCTGAAGTAACCGTCCACCCTCGCAATTGACGACGGGGAATCCCGAAGACGCCGCTTTGGACGCAGGATCTGCCGGCTGAACGGTGGCTGGTACAGGTGCAGATGTGCGGCGGAGCATCAGAACTCGGCTATGAGGCCCATGATGTGACGCATGACACATGGCAGCGTGCATTTTTTACCCTGGGCGATGATGGATCGAACCGACCCTTGCGTACTCCCTGGCGTTACAAGCCGCTCGCTCCTGGAGACAGCATGCCCACACCCCGCAACATGGCCGGAACCGTCTTCGTGGCCGGTGCGCTGGGCCTGACCCTCACTGCCCTCGCCTACCCCGCCATGCTCGGGGTCCAGACGACGTCCGGTTCCCCGGACCGCGTCATCGCCAACACCCGCTACGGTCCGCTCACCGAGGCGGACCGCGACTTCGTGGTCAAGGTGCGTGCCGCGGGATTGTGGGAGTACCCACTGGGCGAAATCGCGCTGAAGAAGGGCTCGTCGCCGGAAATGAAGGAAGCCGGCAGGCATCTGATCGTCGGGCATGCCGGACTCGACGCGATGTGCCGCAAGATCGCCCCCGAACTGGGCATCGCTCTCCCGAACCAGGCAAGCCCGCAACAGCAGCAGTTCGTGGCGACCTCGGCGGCGCAGAACGGCAAGCAGTTCGACGTCACCGCCGCCAACATCATGCGGGTGACCCACGGTCAGATCTTCCCGACCATCGCCAAGATCCGCGGGACCACCAAGAACACCCTGGTGCGTCAACTCGCCGACCTGGCCAACGACACCGTGCTCGACCACATCACCATGATGGAGAAGACCGGCGTGATCAACTTCGATCAGGTCCTCTTCCAGGAGACGACCCCGCCCAAGCTCCCCAAGGACCAACTGACCCCGCCTCCGCCGCAGGCGGGGGAACCGATGGTCGTCCTCACACCCCGTCCCGACCTGAACGTGAACACCGCCACCCCCGCGCCCGGCCCGACGGTCGGCTGACCCGGAGCCCGGCCGGCAGGGCCTGCTCGGGGTCAGACGTCGTGCGCGGGCGACGAGTCGACCAACCGGCCGAGCGGCGGCATGGGTCCTTTCTCTCGCGCCGCACTCACCGCTCCCTCGTACGAGGGGAACAGGTTTTCCCACGACCCGCCGGGCGGCGCGACCGCGTCACTTCAGCAGGCCCTTGTCCTGCAGGTAGTTGCGCGCCACGTCCTCGGGCAGTCGCCGCCAGCTGTCCACCCGCCGGTTCATCGACGCCAAGTCCTGCGTGGTGAGGACGGAGTTGAGGGCGCCGAGCGCCTTGGTGACGCGGGCGTCCCCTGCGCGGGCGCGATTGAGGACCGGGACGACGTAATCGGCGTTCTGCAGATGCTTGTCGTCGTCGAGCAGGACGAGTCCGAACTCGTCGAGGGTCGGGTCCGTGGTGGTGGTCAGCACCATCTGGTCCCGCCCGCTCTGCACGGCCCGCTTGGCCTGGAGGGTCCCGACGCCCTTTGGGTCGACGACGGTGATGTCGATGCCGTACGTCTTCTTCAAGCCCGGTGCGCAGTACGGTCGCCGGACGCACTCGTCCCCTGCCGCGAGGCGCACCTTCAGGCCCGATCTGCCGAGGTCGCCGAGTGTCTTCACATGGTGCCGGCGAGCGTAGGCGCGTGTCACCGCGAAGGCGTTCTGGACGACCGCACGGCCCGGGTCGAGCACCGTGAGTCCGCGCGGAGCCGCAAGCTCCCGCACGGCCCGCATGGTGGCGGCGAGGTCCGGCGAACCGGCGGGCGGAGCGCCGGCGCCATGGGTCTTGGCGTTGAGCCAGTCCGCGAAGGTGGCCGCGTACTCCGGCACGACGTCGATCTGCCCCGACTCCAGGGCGGGCTCGTACAGTTCGCGGTTGGCGACGGTGAGGATGGATGACCGGTAGCCGGCATGGTTCAGCAGCAGTGCGTACATCTGGGCGAGCAGGTCGCTCTCGGTGAATCCGGCCGAGCCGACGGTCAGGTGCCCGCTGTCTCCGGGCGGCGTGGTGACCTGACCTCGGGTCTCCAGGGAGGGACCCGTCGTGCAGCCCGCGATCAGCAGCACGCTCGCGGCCGCCGCGTACCCCCTCAAGGCGAGCCTCTGGCGCGGCGCCGCACCAGCCGCTCGACGGCTTCGAAGATCCCCTCGACGATCAGCGCGAACCCGGCCACGAGCACGGCCCCGGCGACGACCTGCGGCGTACTGGCCAGGTTGAATCCCGCGGTGATGATGCGTCCGAGCCCACCGCCGCCCGCCAAGGCTGCGATCGTGGCGGTCGCGACGAGTTGCACGGCGGCGATCCGCACCCCGTTGAGGACCATCGGGAGCGACAGGGGCAGTTCGACGTGGAACAGGGTCTGCCGGCCCGTCATCCCCATCCCCCGCGCCGCCCGTACCACGTCGCGGTCGACCTCGCGCATGCCCACGTACGCGTTGGTGAGCAGCGGCGGCACGGCGAACAGGACGAGGGCGACGACGGTGGGCCCCTCTCCCCATGCGCCGATCGGGGTGAGCAGCAGAAGCACCAGCACGGCGAACGTGGGGACCGCGCGGCCGACGTTGGAGATGTTGACCGCGAGCACGCCGCCCTTGCCGAGGTGCCCGAGGACGAGCGCGACCGGAAGCGCGATCAGGCAGCTGACGACCAGACAGACGACGGTCAGGACGAGGTGCTGCACCAGCCGGTGCCAGATGCCGTCGTCGCCCGCCCAGTGGGCGGAGTCGGCGAGCCAGTTCCAGGTGCCGTCGAGGGTCTTCATCCCCGTCTCGTCCTGGACCAGGGGGTGATCAGACGCTGTACCCCGAGCAGCAGCAGATCGGCTGCCACCGCGATCACCACGCACAGCACGGACGCGGTGAGCACCTGCGCCTTGAAGTACGTGTTCATACCCGCGTAGATCAGGTTTCCGAGCCCGCCGAAACCGACGATCGCCCCGATCGTGACCAGGGAGACAGCCGAGACGGTGGCGATGCGGAGTCCGGCCATGGCGGCGGGCAGGGCGAGCGGCAGTTCGACAGTGAGCAGCAGCCGGAGCGGACCGAATCCCATGCCGCGGGCGGCCTGCCGGGTCTCCTCGGGGACGGCGCGCAGTCCCGCGAGGATGTTCCGGACCAGCAGGGTGAGCGAGTACAGCACGAGACCCGCGACCACCAGCGCCGCCGACAGCCCGTAGAGCGGAAGGAGCAGCGAGAACATCGCCAGGGAGGGGATCGTGTAGAGGATCGTGGTGACGGCGAGGACGGGACCGGCGGCCCGGCCCCAGCGGCGCGCCAGCACGGCCAGCGGTACGGCGACGACCAGGGCGATGAGCACGGAGACGCCGGTCAGCTCCACATGTTGCAGTACCGCGTCGAGCAGGATGTGACGGCGGCTGCGCAGATAATCGCCGCAGATCCACTCGTTGCGCGCGAGGCAGTCGTCCGGGGGCGCGGTCACCCGTCCATTGCACCGGCGGGGCGAGCGGTCACGCTCGTTGTACTGACCCGTCCGGGGCCCCACCCGCAGACCCCGGCCACACGAGCGCCGTGCCCCACGGGGCCGGTCCGCGGCGCAGGGCGGGAGCCCGGAACCCGGTGATCCAGCCGGGGAGGCGCCCGGCAGCAGTGATCTATCCCCGCCCGTCGAGCACCCGTGCGACCACCTTCAGGTCGGAGACCAGTCCGGCGTACGCGGACTCCCGGTCGTCGGCGCGCAGGATCGCCGAGGGGTGCACGGTCGCGACGACGTAGCGCTCCTCGTCGGTGCCCGGCATCGGGAGGACACTGCCCCGGTCCTTGGTCACCCGGAAGGAGCCGCCCAGCAGGGCCTTGCCCGCGGTCGCGCCCAGCGCCACCACGACCTCGGGGCGGACGAGGTCCAATTCGGCGAGCAGCCAAGGCCGACAGGCGAACGTCTCGCGCAGGCTGGGCGCCTTGTGGATGCGCCGCTTGCCGTGTTCGGCGACGGTGAACTTGAAATGCTTGACCGCGTTGGTGACATAGGCCGCGCCGCGGTGGATGCCGGCGTCCTCCAGCGCCTTGTCCAGCAGGCGGCCGGCCGGGCCGACGAAGGGTTCGCCCTTCCGGTCCTCCTGATCTCCGGGCTGCTCCCCGACCAGCACGATCCTCGCGGAGGTGTCGCCTGTGCCGAACACCGTCCGGGTGGCGTTCTCGTACAGGGGGCATCCCCGGCAGCCTTCGGCGGCGCGCCGGTACGCGTCGAGCCCGCCTTCATGCGGCAGGAACGGGGTAGCGTCGTACGCGTCGGCCCGGTCGTCATCGGGACGGCTCACAGTTGCTTCACCTCCTTGACCCACGGTGCCGCCCCAGTACCCTTCCCCGGCTCGCACACACCTGGTCGAATGGCGACGATGGGGAGAAAGCCCGACATCGCCGAAAGCCTCGCCACCCGGAGGGGACGATGACCACGAGACCCCGTCCGGGGAATGAGGAGCCGGACATCACCACTTCCGAATCGCAGCGGATCTTCCAGTTGGAGGAGGAGGTCGGCCAGCTCAAGGAGGCCGTGGCCTCGCACGCGGTCGTGGACCAGGCGATCGGCATGCTCGTCGCCCTGGGGCACGTCAGCCCCGACCAGGGGTGGGAGGTGCTCAGGGAGGTCTCCCAGCACGCGAACATCAAGCTGCGCAATGTCGCGGAGATGATACTCATCTGGGGACGCGACGGAGATCTCCCGGAACACCTCCGCGTTCTCCTGGAGGAAACCCTCGATCGCTACGGCCCCACGCAGCTTCCGGAGGATCCGCGGAGCCGTTGACGCCCGTCGCAGAGCGCAAGTCACCGACAGCGATGGCTGAACGATTTCGCGTCGCCGCCTGCCGCAGGAGTGTTTCGAATATCTCCTCGCGGATAGTCCGGAAAGGGTCGGCGCACTGGCCAACCGTTCCCGGGAGGGTTCGGCAGTGAGCCCACCGCAAACGGCCGTCCGGTCGATGAGCGGCCGGGCGGCCGGATGCAGGCCGGCCCACCCGAGGGGTCGGAACGGCGGGCTGCGGCATCAGGCGGTATCTTCGAGCGCTTCTTCGCGTACCCGTGCGCAGCACCCGCTCAGCAGGCGAGAGACATGCATCTGGGAGATGCCCAGCTGGCTGGCGATCCGGCTCTGGGTCATGCCACGGAAGTAGCGGAGGTAGAGGATGGTGCGCTCACGCTCGGGCAGGGACTCCAGGCACGGTTTGACGGCCTCGCGGTCCACGATCAGGTCGTATCCGGAGTCGGACTCCCCCAGGGCGTCACCCAGCGCGTATCCGTCGTCACTTCCCGCCACCTCCGCGTCCAGGGACAAGGCGGTGAAGCTGTCCATCGCCTCCAGACCCACGCGGACGTCGTCCTCGCTGAGGTGGGCGTGCTCGGCGATCTCGGCGACGGTCGGACCGCGCCCCGGCGTCTCCTGCGACATCTCCTTGACGGCCACGCGCACACGGTTGCGCAGGTCCTGGACACGCCGAGGGACGTGCAGCACCCACATGTGGTCGCGGAAGTGCCGCTTGATCTCGCCGGTGATCGTGGGGATCGCGTAGCTTTCGAATGCGTAGCCGCGGCCCGGGTCATAGCGGTCGACCGCCTTGACCAGGCCCAGCGCCGCAACCTGGCACAGGTCCTCGATGGACTCCCCCCGGCCTCGGTAGCGGCGGGCGATGCGCTCGGCCATGGGGAGCCACGACTGGACGATCCCGTCACGCAGCGTCTGCCGTTCGGGGCCGTCGGACAGAGCACGGAGCCGGGCAAAGGCCTCAGCGGTATCCGGTGCGTCGTCGTGCGGATGTTGCTTGGCTTTGACCGTGATGCGCATGGTGCTTTTCAACTCCCTCAAGGGGCTGATTGGACAGTCACCGTGGGAGGGCGCACTCACGCAGACAGAAAAGACACCCGGGATCTGGTGGGCCAGCTCCCACAAACGTGCCTCCTGTCCGAAGCACTTGCTAAGCCCCATTCCCGCATTCCGTTCCGTCAAACAATTCCACGCCGGATGACTCTGCGCATTCACACGATTCCTGCATGTGACATCGAGAGGAAAAGGGAATTACAGAAATCCGATTCGTGAATTCTCTGGGAAACGACGGGTTCAACGTTCCGGGCGCGGCTCCACAGCGAAGCGGGGTGCCCGACTGCGGTGAGGCACGCGGTGGTCGTGGCGCGGTGTGGAGCGTCACGAGGTCAGCCTCCTCAGCCCGGGGCGTCGGCCAGGCGTGCGACCGCCGCCATCGGCACCGGCAGCCAGTCGGGGCGGTGCCGGGCCTCGTACACGACCTCGTACACCGCGCGGTCCGTCTCGTACGCGCGCAGCAGGGCCGGTTCCGCCCGGGGATCCCAGCCCGACTCGGCGGCGTAGCCCGCGCAGTACGCCTCGCGGCAGCGCAGCGCCCACTGGGGGTGCCAGGGCCGGCGGGCGTGGGCGGCGTAGTCGAAAGAGCGGAGCATGCCCGCGACATCGCGCACCGGGGACTGGGCCCGGCGCCGCTCGGGCAGCGGGCGTGCCGGTTCGCCCTCGAAGTCGATGACGTGCCACTCTTGTTCGGCCCGCAGCACCTGCCCCAGATGCAGATCGCCATGGATGCGCTGAGCGGGCCGGGGCGTGTCCAGTGTCGCCAGTTCGGCGAAGGCCGACCTCAGTCCGGACGCGTACGGCAGCAGGTCCGGTACGGCATGGATGGCGTCTCGCAGGCGCCCGGCCATCCCGGTCGCGAGCCGTCTGCTCTCGGTCGCGTCCTGCGACACGACGGAGAACGCGGCGGCGAGAGCCAGGTGCACCTCGGCCGTGGCCCGCCCCATCTCGAACGCCTCCGCGGTGAACTCCCGCGCTGAGGCGAGCGCCTCGAGGGCCTGCGTCCAACCGTCGGCACCACCGCGCAGGAACGGCTGGAGCACACCGAGCGTCGCGTCCCACGGGCTCGTCGTGCGGAACCAGGCCACCGGCGCGGGCACCCGGGTGCACCCCTGCCGGGCCAGGGCCCGGGGCACCTCAAGGTCCGGGTTGATTCCCGGCCGCACGCGCCGGAAGATCTTCAGGATGTAGGCGTCTCCGTACACCAGCGAGGAGTTGGACTGTTCGGCTTCGAGGAGACGCGGCGTCAGCCCGGCGGGGATCGACACCCGCCAGTCGCGCTCGAAGTGGAGGGCGTCTGTGGTGTCCGACGTACGCAGCCGTTCCAGGAGCAGGGACGACGAGCGTGGTTCGTGGAGGGCGTCGTACACCAGCAGTCCCGCGAGGGGGCCCTCGGTCGCCCGTCCCAGGAGGGCCGGGGAAGGCCGGGGCGACGGCGACTGCTCTGTGCCGAGGAGGAGTTGGTAGCAGTCGTGGGCCGGGCCGGCCGCGGGACGTTCGGCGTGATCGGCGCGGATCAGAACGTGCAGGCAGACCGGTTGCAGCTCGGTCACCGACAACAGCGCCAGATCCGTTACGGGGCGGCCCTTGCCCGCGAACCAGCGCTGACGCGGCAGCCACTCACGCAGAAGACCGGAGAGCGAGGGCAGCAACACGGCGGAGCCGAGGCTGTCCTGGCGAAGCGTTGCGGTCTGGGTCTTCGCCATGGCGTCGCGTCCTTTCCGTGCCGGCCGGCGGATCAGCGCGGTGTGCCAACTGCCCGCGAACAGGTGCACCTTGGTGGCCTGCCGGACGTTCGGATTCGTCGCGCAGAGCGCGGACGGCCGCGCGTACCGCCTCCCGCTGCGGCCCCTCCGGCACTCCGGCGGCGGCCCGCTCATACAGCTCGGCGCCCTCTTCCATGACCAGTTCGGTGTCGATGCGCAACGGCACCTTGATCCGCTTGCGGTGCCGCCAGGTGGTGACCGGATCACTCCACGCCTCGACGGCGTATGTCCAGGTGCCACCCGACGACGGAGTCACTTCGGCGCGCCGACGGTCGGTGCCGGGTTCAAGTTCGCGCATCGGCGTCCACGGTCCGGGCCGGCCCTCCGGATCCCCGAGGACGACATCGGCGCCGAGGGCGCCGTGTCCCTCGGCGAAGACCGCGGCGGTGACCAGGAAGGTCTCCCCCTCCACCGCCTTGGCCGGGCGTCGGCCACCATCGACGGCCGGACGGACGTCCACGACCGAAATGCGTCCTATCACAGGCCCGGCATCCCCGGCAGCGGGAGGCACACCACCAGGGCGCACGACCTGCGCTTCCATGGACTTCGCCTCCTCCGCCGTTCTCCAGCCTCGCTGGATGCCGGCCCTCCGGTCTTCGGGTCTCGGTCGGCATTCCGGCCCTCGGATCGCCGCCGCGTACGGCGGCCCGCTACGCGTTCGCCGATGGTGCGGGCCAGGCGTCACGCACGGTTCGCTCACGGGGCTCACAGGGGTTCAGATACAGCTCGGCGGCGTCGACGGCCTCGCGGGCGCAGCGCTTGCCCATCAGCACGCACAGTGTGTAGCCCGTGTCCTCGAAGCTGCCGCGTACCGCACGGTTGTCGGGGGAGGCAAGCATGAGCCGTTCCCACGCCCGGTACCGCTCGAGATGTCTGGCGACCTCGTCTCTGGCTGGCAGCGACATGGCACCGGTCACCTCCCAACCTCTTCGCCGAAGCACGGTTCCGGACGGTTCGCGGGTCGCGGTCCGGAAGATGCGCGAAGGCCGTGCACGGAGTGGGGGTGGTCCGTTACGGCGATCGAGACCTTCACCCATGGTGCATGGTGGGCCACTTAGCGTCCTGTTCGGAATTCAACCAACTCGGGCGGAGGTGCTTCGTGTTGCACGAATGGAGTAGTGCTCGCACTCTGGGACTGACTCAGGAGCGATGAATGCTCACGCTTCGTGATCGGGGCTCGGCCTCCATGGACGAGGAGAAGCGCGAGCTTCACCGGTGAGGAGCCAACGACGATGAAGACCGCAGCGCCCTGCTACTACCACCTCGACGTGGAGATCAGCCCGGAGCGGATCGGGCAGGTCAGTCGGATCCTGGCCGCCCATCTCCGGTACTGGGACCTGGAGATGCTCGTCGAGCCCGTCTGCCAGTGCTCGGACGCACTGTTGCGCACCATCGACGCACACGCGGCGGACAAGCACACCACCATCGAGATGTGGTGGAACGGACACCACCTGATCACCGCGGTCCAGGACAGCGAGCGGGACATCCGACCGCATTACGCCCCGAGCGGCTGCCTGGCGCAGATCGCGGCACTGAGCAATGGCTGGGGATGCTGCGCGACCGACACCGGCGGCAAGATCATCTGGTTCTCGCAGCGGGCGCGGGCCGGCGACCACGCCCCGCTCGTTCCGGTGGCTCCCTTCCCGAGCCTGCATGAGACACGCCCGCTGCCCCGCGCACTGCCGCTCATGGCGGACGCCGCCGCGCGGGAGCGGGAGGACGTGTCGGCCGAGTGGCTGGAGCCGGCCACGGCCCTCGTCTGACGGCAGTCCGCCGGTAGGGCGCCCTACCGGCGGACCCCCGCGGGCCGCCGACCCCGGCGGAACGACGGTGCTCGCATCATTCGGCGCGAGCACCCTTTCCGTCTGCAAGACGGGCTACGACCGGCATGGGAACGCGGGCGCCATCTACGCATGGCGGCAGGACTGCGGGCCAATTGACGGAATATCAAAGTCTCGAGAAATACTGGCCATTGGTGAGGCCTCTCATGCAGCCGATGATCGGGCCGGGCAGCAGTGACCGTCATTCCCCGACGCGGGGCCGGATGGCAGTGCCGTAGCCCTTCTTGGCGTGCGAGGCGTAGAGACGCGCGGCGATGAACGGCATGGTCAGACCGTCCGCAAGCAGCCCCTCTCCGACACCATCCACATCACCACCCGCACCCTCCTGGCAGCTCAGGGCCTCGCGCTCCCGGCGCAGTGATCCAGGAACCAAGTCCCCTCCGCCCTGGCTCAGGTCGAAGTGGCAGGTGCCGGGCCAGAAGATGTGCGGAACGGGCGGGCCTGTCAACCAGCGTCTGCTGCGAAAGTGGATCAAGGGTTGGTGCTCGCCGCGGGCTTTGTCCGGTCTGGCCAGCCCCGTGACAGCCCGAGGAGGCCGGACCGCAGAGCGCGTACATCAGGATTCGGATTCCATCGAGGCGACATAAACCAAAGGCTACTGTGGGTGCGG
>NZ_JAYWVC010000142.1:0-21014 GCF_036281785.1 Streptomyces chiangmaiensis
CGACCGGCTCCTGGACCAGACCCACCAGGTTGCCGTCCGCGTCCTTCACCGAGGCGATCAGCTTGCCGCCGCCGACGTCCTTGACGTCCTGGAGCAGTTCGCCACCGGCGTCCAGCAGCGCCGCGAGACGGGCCCTGAGGTCGGACACCTGCCAGTAGGGCACCGGACCGGTCATCCCCTTGGCGTGGCCGTTGGGGTCGAGACCGACGTCCTGTCCCGCGACCCTGAACCCGACGTAGTACGGCTCGTCCGCGTACGGCTCCACGTCCAGGAGTGCGCGGAAGAGGGCCTTCGCCCGGTCGAGGTCCTTGACGGGGTAGATGATGGTCGTGAGGCCGGCGGTCATGGGTGCTCCTCTGCGATGGGTGGCCCGACGTGGTCCGTCGGTGATGTCACGCTAGGGCGGGGGACCGCCCTGCGGCTTCTTCGAAACTGACCGTTTGCGGGCACCGCCCGCGACGAGCCGCTTCGGCCGCCGCCGACCCGCTTCGGCCGCCGTCGACCCGCCCGGAAGGTGAGACAGGGACGTCCGGCAGACCGGTCCGGGGTGCGGAGTCACCGCGTCCGAGCGGCCTCGGAAACCGTTACCCTGTCAGCCGGCCGCGATCATGTATCGCGGCGCGGCGGTGGGGCCCGCCACACCCGAATCGCGGCAGTGCCGCCGCCAACGGTCCCTACTTGCGATCGAGCGTGCCCGTTCCACAGGGCCCCGGCGAGTAGGAGTAGTACGCCCATGCGAGTCCCCCGCACCAAGAGCGCCGACCGGAGCCTTGCCGCCGTGCCCGAGCCCGCCCGGCGGCCCTCGCCCTGGCAGGGCCAGGGAACCGTCGTCGCCGTCGTGGCCCTCGGCGGCGCCATCGGAGCCGCCGCCCGATACGGCGCCGCGCTGCTGTGGCCCACGCAGACCGGCGGCTTCCCCTGGACCACCTTCTGCGTCAACCTTGCCGGGTGCGCCGTGATCGGCCTCTTCATGGTCGTGATCACCGACGTCTGGGCGGCCCACCGGCTGGTGCGGCCCTTCTTCGGCACGGGTGTGCTCGGCGGCTTCACCACTTTCTCGACCTACGCGGTCGACACCGAGAGACTGGTCGACGCGGGCCATCCCCGTACCGCGCTCGCCTACCTGTTCGCGACCCTGGTCGGGGCCCTCGCGACGGTATGGCTCGCGACGGCGGCCGCCCGTCGTGTCCTGGCGTGGCGGCAGCGATGAACGAGAACACCGACACCGACAGGCGGCCGGCGGAGGCCGCGATGACACGACTGACCGGCAGGGCCCTCAGGCTGACCGTCTTCATCGGGGAACACGACCAGTGACACCACAAGCCGCTCTACGCGGAGATCGTGCACCGCGCGCATGCCGCCGGCCTCGCCGGAGCCAGCGTGTTCCGCGGCATCGAGGGCTTCGGCGCCTCCTCACTGATCCACACCTCGCGACTGCTGTCGCTGAGCGAGGACCTGCCGGTGGCCATCGTCGTCGACACCGAGGAACGCGTGCGCGCCTTCCTGCCGCAGCTCGACGAACTCGTCGCCGAGGGCCTCGTGATCCTCGACGACTGTGAGGTCATCCGGTACGTGGGGTGCAGCGGGGGGTCCCACTCCCCGGACAGGAAAGGTGAGAACTCGTTGTGAATTGGCTGCTGGTGATCCTCGGCGCCATGGTGGGTGCGCCGCTGCGCTATGTCACCGACCGTGCGGTGCAGCTGAGGCATGACACGGTCTTCCCCTGGGGCACTCTCGTGGTCAATGTCACGGGCAGTCTGGTCCTCGGCCTGCTGACCGGCGCGGCCGCGGCCGGCCATGCCTCACCCCACCTGCAGCTTCTGATCGGCGCGGGGCTGTGCGGAGCGCTGACCACGTACTCGACGTTCTCGTACGAGACACTGCGACTGACCGAGACCGGGGCGGGGCTCTACGCTGCCGTCAACGTCGTGGCGAGCGTGGCGGCGGGGCTGGGTGCGGCATTTGCCGGAGTTTCGTGTGCTGAGGCGCTCTGGCCCTGACCGGCGGGCGCGGCCCGCGTCGTAGTAAAACCTTCCTGCAGTACTACCGTCTACAGCACTGTCGACCAACTTCTCAGAACTGGATCCCATGAGCGTCATCAACGTCGGTCAGGCCGTAGTCCTCGGAGTCGTCGAGGGGGTGACCGAATTCCTCCCGGTGTCCTCGACCGGCCATCTCAAGATCACCGAGGGGCTGATGGGGATCCCCGTCGACGACCAGGCCGTCGTCGGCTTCTCGGCCGTCATCCAGGTGGGCGCGATCGCGGCAGTGCTCCTGTACTTCTTCAAGGACATCGTGCGGATCGTCTCGGCCTGGTGCAGGGGCCTGGTCAACCGTGAGGAGCGCTATCACCACGACTACAAGTTCGCGTGGTGGGTGATCGCCGCGACCATTCCGATCGTCGTGGTGGGCCTGGCCGCCAAGCCGCTCATCGACGGTCCGCTCGCCTCGCTGTGGGTGGTGGCGGGCTCGCTGATCGTCGGCAGTGGAGTGATGTGGTGCGCGGACCAGATGGGCCGGCACAAGCGCGGCGAGGACGACACCTCGTTCAAGGACGCGATGCTGGTGGGCGGCTCACAGATCCTCGCACTGCTCTTCCCCGGCTTCTCACGCTCCGGCGCCACCATGTCGACCGCGCTCATCCTCGACCTCGACCGGGTCGCCGCCACGCGTCTCTCCTTCTTCCTCGGCATCCCGGCCCTCACCGGCGCCGGTGTCTACGAACTGAAGGACGCCCTGGGCGCGGGCGTGGGCGCCGCGCCGCTCGCCGTCGGCACGATCGTCTCCTTCGTGGTGGCGTACGCCTCGATCGCCTGGCTGCTGAAGTTCGTCGCCAAGCACTCGTTCAACGCCTTCGTGATCTACCGGGTCGTCGTCGGCCTGGGGCTGCTGGGGCTGCTGGCGACCGGCGTGCTCAACTGACCCGGGGCCGCTCGCGGCCCGGCGTCCCGCACAATCGCCGCTGATCGAACAGGGGGGCGTGAAGCCGATGTTCAGGCCTCACGCCCCGTGCATGACCACGAGGTGACTCGGGCGAGCGGTCGGGCTCGCAAGGCGGCACGATGGTGACCATGGCGTCGTCACCGGCCTTTCAGCACGTACTGGAACGCATCGCCGAGGAGATCGAGAGAACGCCCGGACGCGGACGCGCCGCGGACTACATCCCCGCGCTCGCCGCTCTCGACCCGCGCCGCTTCGGCATGGCGGTCGGCGAAACGGACGGCACGGTGTACGGCGTGGGGGAGTGGCGGCATCCGTTCTCAGCGCAGTCCATCACCAAGGTCTTCACGCTCGCCCTCGACCTGGCGGGCGAGGGCGACGCGCTGTGGGAGCACGTGGGCCGGGAGCCGTCCGGCAATCCGTTCAACTCGCTGGTCCAACTGGAGTACGAGAACGGCATCCCCCGTAATCCCTTCATCAACGCGGGCGCCCTCGTCGTCACCGACCGGCTGCACACCCGCACCGCCTGTGCGGCCGACACCCTGCTCGACTTCCTCCGGTTGGAGAGCGGCAACCCAGAGCTCTCCTTCGACATGGAGGTGGCCGCCTCCGAGACCGCGCACGGTGACCGCAACGCGGCCCTGGCCCATCTCATGGCGTCCTACGGCAACATCGACAACCCGGTGCCGGTCCTCCTCGACGAGTACTTCCGGCAGTGCTCCGTCGAGGCGTCCTGCGCGGACCTGGCCCTGGCCACCGGCTTTCTGGCCCGGCACGGCGTCCGCGCCGACGGTACCCGGCTTCTGACGCGCAGCCAGGCCAAGCAGGTGAACGCGGTGATGCTGACCTGCGGCACGTACGATGCGGCAGGCGACTTCGCCTACCGGGTCGGCCTCCCCGGCAAGAGCGGCGTCGGCGGCGGCATCATCGCAGTCGTGCCCGGCCGTTGCACGCTGTGCGTGTGGAGTCCGGGACTCGACGAACGCGGCAATTCGGTGGCGGGCGTCGCGGCACTCGACCGCTTCACCACCCTGACGGGGCTGTCCGTCTTCTGAGCACGAGGCTCTGACCGGGCTCTTCCGGGGCCCAGGTGAACTGGCGATCACACGGAGGCCATGTGGAGGCCGCCCCGGCGAGGGGCGGACGTCGCTTTCTCGCCACCCGGCGTTGACACGCTTTCCGAGTGTTGGTCATGGCTTTCCCCGTCGATCTCCGCCGCTGCCAGGCGCTCGGTCTGGCCGGTACCGCCTTTCTTGCGTTGGGCGGTGAGACCGCCGGGGCCTTGCCGGTCGCGGATCTGGTCTCCCCCGAGTCGGGGCGCGCCGCCCTCGGACTCGTGGGTGTCTACTTCGGGGTCGTCCTGCTGATCGCCGCGTGGGCGCTGCTCGGCAGGGTGATTCGCGGTCCCGAACCACCCACGCCGCGCGCCCTGCTGCTCGTCCTCGCCGTCTGGGCGGCACCGCTGTTGCTCGCACCGCCGCTGTTCAGCCGTGACGTGTACAGCTATCTCGCGCAGGGCGCCATGGTCGATGCACACATCGACGTGTACGCGCACGGGCCCGCGCAACTCGGCGGTCCGCTGGCGGACGAGGTGGCGCCGGTGTGGCGGGACACCGCGGCGCCCTACGGGCCCGTCTTCCTCGGCGTCGCCTCCGCGCTCTCCGGGCTGACCCGCGGTGAACTGCCGGCCGGGCTGCTCGGTATGCGCCTGGTCGCCCTCCTCGGCGTGGCCCTGATGGCTGCGGCGCTTCCTCGCCTTGCCCGGCAGTGCGGCGCCGATCCGGCCGCGGCACTGTGGCTCGGCGCACTCAACCCGCTGGTGCTGCTGCACCTGGTCGCCGGGGCCCACAACGACGCCATGATGCTGGGACTGCTGGGCGTGGGCCTGCTGGCCGCCCGCGGCCGCCTGCACATCCTCGGGGTCGTGCTGGTGACGCTCGCCGCGCTGGTCAAGGCACCGGCCGCGCTCGGCCTGGTGGCCGTCGTCGCGCTGCGCCGGCATGTGGGCCTCGCGAGGGCGGTGGTGACGACCACGGTCGTCGCGCTCGCCACCACGGTGGGGGTCACCGTGGCCGCCGGCACGGGATACGGCTGGATCGGGGCGCTCAAGACACCCATCTCGCCGCACAACTGGTCGCCCACGAGTGTGCTCGGCCGGATCACCGGTCGTCTGCTGGACGGGCTCGGCAGTGGCTTCGCGCCCCTCGCGATCCCGGTGTGGCACGCGGCCGGACTCCTTGCGACCATGCTCGCGGTGCTGTTCATATGGTTGAAGCTGCGGCCCGGACCGATCTATGCGCTCGGGCTGAGCCTCGCCGTCGTGGCCGCCCTCGGCCCGGCCATCCGGCCCTGGTACGCGCTGTGGGGGCTGTTCCTCATCGCCGCCGCGGCGCCCAGCACCTCCGTTCGCCACCGGGTTGCCGCCGCCACTGCCGTCCTCGCCCTCGCCGTGCTGCCGAGCGGAGGACCGCCCGATGTACCCCAGGTGGTCCTCGCCGTCTCCGGCGGCGTCCTCGCGGTGGTCGTGCTCTGGCAGGCGCATCAGGCGGCCCAGGCACCAGTGTTGGGACGGACTGCGTGAGAGCGCCGGACACCGAGAGGGGACGGCTCGCCCTCGTACTGTGTCTCGTCGCCGCCGTCATCCTGTTCACCGCGACGGTGCCGCTGCTGCGCGGCTGGTTCGACCTGCGTGTCTACTACGGGACCGTGGACACCTGGATGCACCACGGCGGCCACATATACGACTACCGGGTGCCCGGGACGACGTACGGCTTCACCTACCCGCCGTTCGCCGCCCTCAGCATGCTCCCGATGGCGTTCGTCAGCCTGGACACGGCGATCGTGTGCGCGCTGCTGCTCAACCTCGTGGCCGTCTCCGCCGTGGTGTGGATCCTGGTCGGCCCCGAACTGCGCCGCTACGGCTGGTTCGGGTGGGCCCTGGCCGCGTGCGCGCTGGCGCTGCTCGAACCGGTACGGGACACCTTCAGCTTCGGGCAGGTCAACCTTCTGCTGCTGGCTCTCGTGCTCGCCGACGCCTGGTTGCTGTCCACCGGGCGTGGGCGCTTCGCCGGGGTCGGGATCGGACTCGCGGCGGCCGTCAAGCTCACGCCCGCGGTCTTCATCGGCCTGCTGCTGCTCGCCCGCAGATGGCGTGCCGCCGCCGTCGCGACAGCTGTCGCCGTCGCCGCCACCCTGCTGGCGCTCTGGGCGGCACCGGGCGCCTCCCGTTTCTACTGGGCGCACGCCCTCTGGGACACGAACCGCGTCGGGCGCCTCGACTACGTCTCCAACCAGTCGTTGCAGGGTGTCCTCGCCCGGCTCGCGGCGCCGGATGCCCCGAGCCGCGCCGCCTGGGCGCTTGCCGTCGTCCTGGTCATGGCGGTCTGGGTATGGCGCACACACCGGGCGCTGCGCTCGGGTGACTGGCGGGCGGCCTTCGCCCTCACCGGACTCACGGCCTGCCTCATCAGCCCGATCACCTGGGTGCACCATCTCGTCTGGCTGCTGCCGTCGTTCGCCGTGCTCGTGTATGCGCGCCGGCTGCGGATCGCGGCCGTCCTCTACGCAATGCTGTGCAGCAGCGTGGTGTGGCTGTGGTTCGACGACGCGTCAGGGATCGACGGCTTCCTGGGCAGCAACACGTATGTGTGGATCACCCTCGGTCTGCTGCTGGGACTGCCGGTCGGTCACCCACGGGTCGGCCGCCTGCCCCTGAGTCGCAGCGCCAGCGCGACCACCGCTCCCACGCCCAACCCGACCGCGCCCGCGAGTACGCCTCTCTTCGGCCAGTCGGAGCCCTCCGCCGCGGTCGTCGGCAGCGCGGTCGGTCCGGACCGTGACACGGCCGGCCGGTCGGGCAGGAGCGAGCCGACCGGTGAGACGCGCCCCGCGGCGGAGAATCCCCAGTCGAGCAGCGATCGCGCCTCTTCGTAGACCGCGTGACCGATGTGCCGCTGCGGGTTCATCACCGTCACGATGAGCGTGCGAGCGCCGCGGTGGGCGGCAGCCACGAGTGTGTTGCCCGCGTTGGTGGTGTAGCCGTTCTTGATGCCGATGAGCCCGGGGTAGGCGGTCACGCCGTCCCGGCCGGTCAGTAGCCGGTTGGTGTTCGCGATCTCGAACGAGGACCCGCCGTCACCGGGGAAACTCGACTCGACGGTACCGCAGTAGCGCCTGAAGTCCGCGTTCTGGAGCCCGGCCCGCCCGAACACCGCGAGGTCGTAGGCCGACGACACCTGTCCCTTGGCGTCGTACCCGTCGGGTGAGACCACGTGGGTGTCCAGGGCGCCCAGCTCGCGGGCCTTGGCCTGCATCTGGCGGACTGTCGACTGCATGCCACCGTTGATCGCGGCCAGGACGTGCACGGCGTCGTTGCCGGAGTTCAGGAAGACACCCCGCCAAAGGTCGCTCACCTGGTAGGTGTGTCCCTCGCGGACGCCGACGAGGCTGCTGCCCGCCCCGATGCCCTGGAGTTCCTGCCGGCTGACGGTGTGCGAGGTGTCACCGGGCAGCACCGGCAGGACGGTCAGGGCGAACAGTGTCTTGAGGGTGCTCGCGGGCGGCAGCGGGCGGTGCGCCTCGTGTGCGGCGAGCACCTCGCCCGTTGTGGCGTCACCGACCACCCAGGACAGTGCCGATACCTCCGGAGGCGCGGGAACCCCCGCGTGCGGCCGGACCTGCGTCCCGGACGCGTACAGGAGCGAGGTTGCCGGCCGGGGGACGGCGGGGCCGCCGCCCATGGCGGAGACGGCGGGGTACGCCGGCAGGGCCAGCGCCCAGAGCACGCCGAGAGCGCAGCAAGAGGCGGCGGCGCGGGACGAGAATCCGATGGTCATACAGGACACCGTAGGAAGGGTGAGGGTCCGAATGCCCTGATGAGATGGGCCGAGTGGGGGGATCGTGCACCCGGATGCCGCAGGCCCGGGGATTCACGGCCCGGCGGGTCAGCCGGCCGGCAGCGTGGGCTGGACGAGACGCAGGAAGGCCGCGTTGTCGGGGGTGGTTCGCATCCGCTCCAGCAGGGTCTCCAGGCTCGCCTGGCCCTCGCGGGACTGCAGGGCGCGCCGCAGCCCTTGTACGGCTGTCAACTCGCCTGCCGGAAGGAGCAGTTCCTCGCGGCGGGTGCCCGACGAGGCGATGTCCACGGCCGGGTGGATCCGTCGGGAGGCGAGGGCGCCGTCCAGGCGGAGCTCCATGTTGCCGGTGCTCTTGAGTTCCTCGAAGAAGTAGGCATCGGCGCGGGACCCCGTCTCGACCAGTGCGGTGGCCAGGATGGTGAGCGAGCCGCCCTCCTCGGCCAGGCGCGCGGCGCCGAAGAGCCGCTTGGGGCCGTGCAGGGCGGCGGCGTCCACCCCGCCGCTGAGAGTGCGGCCGCCGGCGGCGGCCACATTGTTGTGCGCCCGGCACAACCTGGTCAGCGAGTCGAGCAGGATGACGACGTCCTCTCCCTGCTCGACGAGGCGTTTGGCGCGCTCGACGACCAGTTCGGCGAGCGCGATGTGCTGTTTCGGCGCCCGGTCGAACGTCGAGGCGTACACCTCGCCGCGCACCGAGCGCCGCATGTCGGTGACCTCTTCCGGACGCTCGTCGAGCAGCACCACCATCAGGTGGCACTCGGGGTGGTTGCCCGCGACGGCCGCGGCGATCTGCTGGAGCAGCACGGTCTTGCCCGTCTTGGGCGGTGCGACGATGAGCCCGCGCTGCCCCTTTCCGACGGGCGAGACGAGGTCGAGCACGCGTCCGGACAGGCCGGCCGCCGGGTGTTCGAGCCGCAGCCGCTCGTGCGGGTGCAGCGGGGTGAGGTCGCGGAAGTGCGTGCGGCCCCGCAGCTCCTGTGGCGTACGGCCGTTGATGCGCTCGACCTCGGTGAGGGAGCGCCCACCGCGGGTGCCGATGAGCGTGTCGCCCTTGCGGAGCCCGAATCGGCGGACGACGGCCGGGGGGACCTGGAGGTCGGTGGGCGAGGCCAGGCAGCTCTCCGCGCGCAGATGCCCCTTGCCGTGCTGGTCGATGTCGAGCACGCCGGTGACGGTCTTGGGCGGGACGTGCTGCTGTGCAGGGGGATGTTCGAGGGTGATGGTCATGAGTGGTCCTTTCACGGACGGACGTCAGGTACGGGAAGGGGAAGGGCCGGGGAGGCGGCGTGATCACGCCTCGCTGCGGCGGGGAATCCACACCTCGGATACGGCGACAGCGCGCTGGTCGCGAGGTGATCGGCGAAAGCTGATGCGTCGGTCGCAGAGAGACGGACGGGTCAGCGAACCGAGGAAGAACGAGCACCGGCGCCCGGTAGAGGGCGCTCACACGTGCTGGCCGCACTGTAGCACTCGACGGGCCGGTCCGGTGCGATAAGGCGCTCGGCATGTGCAACAGATGTTGCCGCAGTCGGGTGCCCGGGAGCGGAGCCGGGCACCCGAGCCGCTCTAATCGTCCAGTTCGAAGACGCCGTAGCCGCACCCCCGGGCCGTGATCGTGCCGTCGGCGACCTCCACTCCGGAGGACGCAAGGGCACGGGCCGCGGCGGAGTGCGGAAGACGGGCCTCGTCCCGGCGGGGATTGACGACCACCAGGTAGCGGCCGCCCCGTACGTACACGAACGGGTATCCCGTGTGCAGCACCTCGAGCGAGCCGTGCGGGCCGAGTTCCGGCGTGGTCGAGCGCAGGGCGATCAGGCGGCGGACGAGGTGCAGCAGCGAGGTCGCGTCGGCGCGCTGTGCCGCGACCGTGGGGCGGTCGGGGGAAGGGTCCAAGGGGAGATACAGGTGGTGCTCGGGGGACGTGGAGAAACCGGCATTCGGACCGTCGTCCCACTGCATCGGAGTGCGGGAGCCGGCGCGGTTGTAGCGCGTGCCGAGAACGCTGCCCTCCTTGTCGGGCAGGCCGGGGACGTAGCGCATGCCGATCTCGTCGCCGTAGTAGATCGCCGGCAGTGTCGGCCACGTCAGCTGGAACGCGAAGGCCGCGGGCAGCTGTTCGGGCGTGCGCGGGCCGCAGTTCAGGCGGGAGAAGTCGTGGTTGGCGGTCGGCAGAGAGATGAAGCCGGAGGCTCCCAGTGCCGTCGCCGCCGCCTTGTCGTAGGCCTCTACGAACGGGCGCGGCGACCCCTTGCCGCTCGGGTCGAAGAAGCAGTCCAGCGGGTCCCAGGCCGCGTCCACCGTGCCTTCGCCGTTGTTCCACAGCGAGCGCAGGGGCAGTCCGTTCGTGGGTCCGCCGAAGTGCAGGAAGAAGTCGGTGTGGAAGCCGGCCGGGACCGACACCTCCGGGTCCCCCCACTCCGACAGCAGTACCGCTTCCGGATGCGCGCGATCCAGCCAGTGCCGCAACTCGGTCCAGATTCCGGCCGTCTCCGAACGGTCCGGGTCGTCCTTGACGAGTGAGGCGGCCATGCCGACGCGGAAACCGGCGAGGCCGAGCCGGAGCCAATGGTCCATGATCTCGCGGAGCGCGGCGCGGTTGGCGCGCGGGCCTTCGGCATCGACCGGCTGCCGCCAGGGCTCGGCCGGATTCTGGCGCGCATAGCCGAAGTTGAGCGCGGGCTGGACGTCGAAGAAGTTCGGCAGATACGAGTCGGGACGGGTTCCCGGCGAGGGGACGAAGCCGTCCGGACGGCCCTCGGGGGCCCAGATGTAGCGGTGGTCGTCCGGGTCGTCGGCCGAGGCCCGGAACCAGGGATGCTCGTCGGAGGTGTGCCCGGCGACCAGGTCGAGCAGGATGCGGATGCCGCGGCGGCGTGCCTCGTCGACGAGCGCCGCCAGGTCGTCGGCGGAGCCGTAGCGTGGCGCGATGGCCAGATAGTCGGCGACGTCGTACCCGGCGTCGCGGAAGGGCGAGACGAAGCAGGGATTGAGCCAGACGGTGTTGACGCCCAGCCACGCGAGGTGGTCGAGGCGCTCGGCGATCCCGTTGAGGTCGCCGATGCCGTCGCCGTCGGAGTCGGCGAACGACTGCGGGTAGATCTGGTAGAAGACGGCGTCGGCCAGCCAGGCGGGGGCCGGACGGAACGAAGTCATGGGCGGGACCCTACGGCAGCGCGGGTGGATCCGGCGGAGCGCGTCCCCCTTCGATCGAGGACGAGCCGGCGGGAACGGCCGAGAACCGTCCGGTCCCGGTCCCGGCACCTCGCGGGGGAGGGGGGATCCCGTCCGGCCCGCGCAGCCCCTAAGCTGACCTTGATGTTCTCGCAGCACGGTCCCAGCCTCCGCGAGCTGGCCGTTCAGGCACTGTCCTCGGTCGAGCGCGGCTACGACCTGCTCGCACCCAAGTTCGACCACACTCCGTTCCGCACGCCCGATTCCGTCCTCGGCGCCGTCGAGGAGGAACTGAAGACCTTGGGACCCTTCGGGCACGGACTCGACCTCTGCTGCGGTACGGGGGCGGGAATGGATGTGCTGCGCACGGTCTGCCGCGGGAGCGTCACCGGAGTCGACTTCAGTGCGGGGATGCTGGCCGTCGGACGGGAGCAGGTGCGCTCGGACGGTTCGCCGCGCGTCGCCTGGGTGCGTGCGGACGCCCGTGCCCTGCCCTTCGGCCCCGCCTTCGACTTGGTCGTGAGCTTCGGCGCGTTCGGTCATTTCCTGCCGAGGGAACTGCCCGGCCTGTTCGCACAGGCCCACTCCGTGCTGCGGCCGGGTGGACGGTTCGTGTTCCCGATCGGGGCCCCGCCGCGTCCGGACTCGGCCTGGTACTGGGCGCTGCTCGGCTTCGACGCCGCGATGCGCGTGCGCAATGCCGTCCGGCGCCCGCCGTTCGTCATGTACTACCGGACGTTCCGCTTCGGCGACGTACGGCGCGAGCTGACCCGCGCCGGTTTCACGGTCGAGCACCGGGCGCTGCCCGGCTTCGGACGCCGACCGGACGGCAGCCCGCGCTGCCGACTGATCGTGGCCACGCGGGGAAGCGGCACGCCGCGGGCCTGACCGGTCGATGCGGCGGTCGTGCCCTTCGCCGAGCAGGGCAGAGGCGGCCGGCCGGTGACGAGCGGCCGTTTCTCGAGGGCGGTCCGGACATGACCTTCGGCGTCATCCGGCTGCGGGCGGGTGACGGCCGCCCTCACCCCGGACCCGTCCGGCGCGGCCGACGTGTAGCGGTGCACGAGGGTCGACCACTGCGGCGCAAGGCCGAGCGCCCGGGCGTGCCCGGGAGCGGGCACCTCCCAGGTGACGGCCGTCCGGCCGTGCTCCGTATTGATCTCAAGCACCAGGGAAGGGTGGCCCGGGAGTTCGGCCGAATCCGGCCCGTGCCGCCCCGCCTGCGCTCAGAGCGAGCTGTACAGGGCGTCGACGAGTGCCATCTTCCTCGGGTCGTCGGCGATGTGCGGGCCCATCCGGTTCATGACGTAGCCCAGGGAGAGGCCGGCCTCAGGGTCGGTCAGACCGCAGGAGCCGCCGAAGCCGTCGTGTCCGAACGCCCTCGGGTTCGGTCCGTAGGAACCCTCGGCCCCGCTCAGCCACAGTCCGAGCGCGACCTCCGTGTCCCTCCCGAGCCCGGCGCCCAGTACCAGGTCACGGCAGCTGCCCTGTCCCTCGCGCACCCGCTCGGCGGCCTCGGCGGACAGCACCTGCCGTCCGCCCCACGTCCCCCGACCGGCGAAGATCCCGTACAGTGCGGCGACTGCGCGGGCCGTGCCATGACCGTTGAGTGCGGGCAGTTCCGCGGCCCGCCACTCGGGGCTGTTGGCCTCGGCGGCACCGACCACGGGGTTGGCCAGGGCGGCCAGCGCCACAGGCGTCAACTGGGAGAAGACCGCGGCCTGTTCACTGCTGTCCGTGACCGGTGGCTGCACCAGCTCCGCCGCCCGTCCGGACTCCTTCTCGGGCAGTCCGATGGTGAAGTCGATGCCGAGTGGTCCGGTCACCTCGCGCTCAAGGAACGCACCCGGCAGCAGCCCCGAGACCCTCCGTACCACCTCGCCCACCAGGAACCCGTAGGTCAGCGCGTGGTACCCGCTTCGCGTTCCCGGCTCCCACCAGGGCTCGGTCGCCGCGAGCCGGGCGACGGTCAGTTCCCAGTCGTACAGCTCCTGCGCCGAGTGCGGTTCCCGTAGCCCCGAGAGACCGGCGCGGTGCGACAGCAGATGCCGTACGCGCACGGATCCCTTGCCCGCAGCCGCGAACTCGGGCCAGTACTCGGTCACCGCCGCGTCCAGATCCAGCAGACCGCGGTCGGCCAGGATGTGCAGACACAGGGCCGCCGGGCCTTTGGTCGTGGACCAGACGTTGACCACGGTGTCGCGCTCCCACGGGCGGGTCCGCGCCGCGTCGGCCCAACCGCCCCACAGGTCGACCACCGTCTCGCCGTTCAGCGTGACGGCGACCGCGGCACCCAGCTCCTGCCGCCCGCGGAAGTTCTCCTCGAACGCCGCGCGTACTGCCGCGAAACGCGGATCGCAGTGTCCGTCGAGCTCTGGCACGTACTGGGACATGGGCCCTCCGTCAGCCGTCGCGGGTCCGCCCGGCCGGAAGGACGGGGCGTGTTGAACATACCGACTGGTCGGATCGAGGGGAACCGTTCGGACAGGCCCGGCGACCGGACCGCGGGCGGCGGCCGCGGTCCTGGTCGTTCCCGCCTCGCCTCGGTCCGCCGCGGACGGCGTCACCAGGGTCACGGATGCAGCGGCACCGTCACCCCGAGCGCTCCACGGCGGACCGGTATCCGGGATGACGGTGCTTGAAGAGCCAGAAGACGGTCGAGGAGACAAGGGCCCAGCCGGCGAGGACCAGGTAGGGAAAGGCGTGAAGATGGCCGGCGAAGTAGACCTCCGTGTGGATGGCGCTGATGGCGGCGCCCGTGGGCAGCCAGCGGCCGACGGCGCCCAGGAGCGGGGGAAGGAGCGGCCAGGAGACCGCGCCGCCGGAGGAGGGATTGCCGATCAGGACTTGGGAATGGCACAGGCGCTAGGGCAGCCGAGTGCGCGCTGCATCCGGAGGTTGCCGGCGGCCCCGCCGGTGCACGATGGGCGGCTTGATCGGCACGGGCACGGGCTTCGGCCCGCGGCACGGACCTTGCGCCCCGTGCGTGATCGGTGCGGGGCGCCGCCGATCGCCCCACCGGATCGGCAGGCTGACGACGGCACGGCCCGTACGGCGGTCCGGTGAGGCGGCCGCCCGTCCGGGCCCTTGGTTCCCTACGGTTCGTCAGAGGCGGGCCGGCAGCCAGCGGAGCTTGACGGCCTCCTGGTAGGGGCCGCCGCCCTCATGGTCGTTGAAGTCGTACACCTCGATCGTCTTGTCGTCGTGTGCCCATGTGTTGAACGCGGCGAACACCGTCGACGGAGGACACGTCTGGTCCTCCAGCGCGGCGGAGAAGAGCGCGGGAGCCCGGCCGCGCGCGGCGAAGTGCACGCCGTCGAAGTACGACAGCGTGCGCATCACGCGCTCGGTACGGCCGCGATGTGTCTTGAGGTAGTTGCCGATCTCCCGGTACGGGTCACGGTCCGTGAGCGTCATGGCGCGCGGGAAGTCGCACAGGAACGGCACGTCCGGCGCCACCGCCACCAGATCCGGTACGAGGCCGCCGACCGCGATCGTGATGCCGCCGCCCTGGCTGGTGCCGACGACCGCCGTGCGGGAGGCGTCGGTCAGCGGGTGCGAGCGGGCCGCTTCGACGGCCCGGACCCCGTCCGTGTACAGCCTCCGGTAGTAGTACGTCTCCGGGTCCTCCACACCGCGCGTCATGAACCCGGGATACGCAGGGGCGCTGCCCACCGGGTCCGGCGTCTCGCCGCCGCCCCATGCGCTGCCCTGGCCGCGGGTGTCCATCACGAAATGTGCGAAGCCCGCCGACGCCCACAGCAGATGCGTGTGCGCAAGCGCGCGCCCGCCGCCGTAACCGATGAACTCCACGACCGTGGGCAAGGGTCCGTCCGCGGACGCCGGGACGGTGAGCCAGCCCTTTACCGGATGGCCGCCGAACCCGGCGAACGTCACGTCATGGACCTGGACCGTCCTCAGACCCGTGTCGACCGGTTCGAAGCGGGCGTCCAGGTCGTGCTCGCGGGCCTCCTGCAGCGTTTTCGCCCAGAACGCGTCGAAGTCCGCGGGCTCGACGGAGACGCTGCGGTAGGTGCGCAGTTCGTCGATCGGCAGGTCGAACAAGGCCATGGAGGACCCCTCTGACATCGGGCGTGCGGATGATCACACCGTACGGTGGCCGTTCCGGACGCGCCAGGCCCCCATGGCGCCCGCCCCTGTCGCGCCCGGCAGAACGGAGCACACGTCACGCCGTCCGGTGCCCCCACTCCGGCCCGGTGCGGGCCCAGTCGGCCTCCCACTCCGCCATGCGGTGCCGCTCGGCGACCCGGCGGATCACGGCCCGGGCCAGCAGGACGGCCCCGGCCAATCCGCCCGCGGCCCACACACCCGTCGTCAGGGCGTGCTGCCATACCGCGGCGTCGCTCGGCGGCGCGGCGACGCTCCGGTTCTTCGCGTCGAGCCATACGTCCGCCCGCTCGCCGCGCCGCGTCCCCGCCGGGACCGGGGCGAAGGTGCTCCGCGTGCCCTTGCCCGGCTCGGTCCAGCGCACCTTCACGTTGTACTGGGGCTGCTTGTCGCCCTGCGCCGAGGGCACCTGGGCCGGGGCGTCCTCGACGAGCACCGCGGCCACCTGGTGGCGCTCGGCGCGCTGGGTCACCTGGGTCGTGTGGGCGTTGTCGTACGCCCACAACCCCGCGGCCGCACCGCCGAGCGGCGCCCCGAGGCACAGCAGAACGGTGAGGAGCGCGGCCGTCCACGCCTCGACCACATCCGACCGGCGGCGCAGCGGATTGCGCCGCCAGCGCCAGCCGCGCACCCGGGTTCGCATCTCGACCTCCTCGCCGCCACGTCCTGCTCGTGGGGGGCGCATCGTCCCTCGCGCGAGACGGTGTGGAACCCGCGCGTGTTCCCGGCCACGACAAGGACCCCCTCGGTGAAGCACCGCGCCACAGCTCCCGTGCCGTACCTGCCCGCCGCCCCCGCCGGACCCGAGGACGACTGTTCACGGGCGAGTGCGGAGGAGGCACGCGATGCTTCCGGCATGAAACGGCCTTTGTGCCGATTCTCCTCTCGGGCGAGGTTCCCGGCCATTTGGCCCCGAAACCCCGGACCGGGTCGGCCGAAGCGTTCGATCCGGATGCGGTCCACCGGCTGCCCGGCCTCGACGAGCAGCCGGGAAGCGTGCTCCGCAAATGCGCTCGAGCCGCACACATGGGCCTCCCGCCCGCCGGGCGGTGCCTCGGCCATGAGCGGCGCCACCTGTCGTCGGGCGGCGAAATGGGACGCCGGCTCGAGCGCGATCGATGCGTACGCATGCAACGCGTACGCGCCCGCCGGTGCCGCCCTCCCACCCGGCCGGCCTCGATCATTGCGGGTGCGTGAACTCACCCCGGGCTCGGGAATAGCCGCCGGGTGATCTTCCTTGCGGTGTAGTGGCCGGAACCGGTGGCGTCAGCGGCGGGTGGGTCCGGCGAGCAGCGAAGGAGAGTGAGGCGGGACATGCCCGAGGCGTACGCGTACACGCGGTACGGCGACGGGGTCGCGTGCCTGGTCGGGCACCGTGATCTGAACCCCTGTGTGACGGGGACCTTTCCGCTCGAACGGGCCGGAGAGGTGCTCCGCGCGGTCGGGGGCGGCCACGCCAGGAGCAAGATCGTGATCGAGGTGGGCGCATGAGCATCGAGCGTCACGTCCTCGACAACCCGGCACTCACCTCGCTGACGGGACCGCACGCCCACTTCGCCGAGCGCCGGGGCCGTGTCCTGCGCTACCCCCTGGACGTGTCGCCGTGGGTGGGCCTGCCCGACGAGCCCGACGCCGACGACTGGGCCGACCTCGCGGCGCTCGCGGGTCCGGGTGCCGACGCCCCGCTCCCCGGCTTCGGGGGGCAGGTCCCCGACGGCTGGGAGATCACCTTCGCCCTCGACGGGGTGCAACTCGTCGACGACGGGATCGCCGCCGCGCCCGACGCCGAGGCCGTACGGCTCACCCCCGGCGACGTGCCCGAGATGCTGGATCTGGTCGAACGCACGCAGCCCGGACCGTTTCTGCCGCGCACCATCGAGCTGGGGACCTATCTGGGCATCCGCCGCGACGGCGCGCTGGTCGCCATGGCGGGCGAGCGGTTGCACCCGCCGGGCTGGACCGAGATCAGCGCCGTGTGCACCGATCCCGCTTTCCGTGGACAGGGCCTCGCCACCCGGCTGACCCTGGCGGTCGCGCACGGCATCCGTGAGCGGGGCGAGACCCCGTTCCTGCACACGGCCGCGAACAACACCCACGCCCTGCGGCTCTACGAGTCGCTCGGCTTCCGGTTGCGCCGCACCACGAGGTTCCTCTCGGCGCGGGTTCCGCGGCACGTGGCGGACGAGCAGGCAGTGGGGATCTGAGGGAGCGGTCCGAGTCGCTGTCAGTCGGTGGCCGGCACGATCGGCGTCGCGGCCGCCGCCGCGTTGTACCGCAGCAGATACGCCGCGAAGCGTTCCAGGTCCGCCTCGGACCAGCCTGCGAGCCGCTCCTGGAACGCCGTGTGGCGGCTCTCGGTCACCTCGGCGAGGATCGCGGTCCCCGCCTCGGTCAGGTGCAGCACCTGCACCCGGTGGTCGTCCCGATCGAGCCGACGCTCGATCAGCCCGGCCCGCTCCAGCGCGGCCACCTGCCGGCTCACCGTGGACTTGTCCAGCCCGTGGTCGGCGGCCAGGTCGGTCGCGCGGCAGCCATTGCTCTGCTCCAGGTGCCCGAGCAGCGTGTACGAGACGAGCGACAGTTGAGGATGCAGGCGCCCGGCCGTGGCGCGGGCGCGGCGGGCGAACGCCGTCAACTCGCGCTGGATGGTCTCGACCGCCGTCTGAGCCGTGGGCGACCCCGCGCGCTTCGCGCCGGTCGTCCCGGCGGACCTGTCGGTTGTCGTCACCGCACCTCGACCTCCTCGGTCTTATGGTTGCAGTGTACAACTTGAAGGAGGGGTCGCAGAGCCTGCCCCTGCCGACGAGGCCGTCGGCCTACGGGCTCCTGCTAGAGTGAGCGTCCCGGCCGTGGATCGCCCCGGCCGGTCGTGTCCGAGGAGGTGAGACCCATTACCGCTGTGTCGGCTCGGGTGCTCTCCCCTCACGACGGCGTGGATCGGCGCCGGTAGATCACCGCGAGGGCGCCCTTCGGTCAACCGGAAGGCTTCTCGGCTCCATGCCATCCCTTTCCCTCTCCGACGTCGTCTCCGTGCTGCGCTCCGCCGGCTGTGTCTTCGCCGAGGACGAGGCACAGCTGATCCTGTCCAGCGCCCGTACGCCCGACGAAGCCGCCTCGATGGTCGAGCGGCGCGTCGCGGGCCTGCCCCTCGAGCACGTCCTGGGCTGGGCCGAGTTCCACGGTCTGCGCGTCATCGTGGAACCGGGCGTCTTCGTGCCCCGCCGTCGCACGGAGTTCCTGGTCGCCCAGGCCGTCGATCTCGGGCGCCACGCCTGCCTGGTCGTGGATCTGTGCTGCGGCTCGGGCGCGGTCGGCGCCGCGCTCGCCGTGGCGCTCGACGGGCCCGAACTGCACGCCGCAGACATCGACGCGGCCGCAGTGCGCTGCGCTCGTCGCAACGTGGCCGCGTACGGCGGCCGGGTGCACCAGGGAGATCTCTTCGCCGCCCTCCCCGGCGAGCTGCGCGGCCGTGTCGGCATCCTGGCCGCCAACGTCCCCTATGTGCCCACGGCCGAGGTCGCCCTGTTGCCGTCCGAGGCCCGCGACCACGAGCCCTTCGTCGCCCTCGACGGCGGCATCGACGGTCTGGACGTCCTGCGCAGGGTCACCGCGGAGGCGTCCCGGTGGCTGGCCCCCGGCGGACTTCTCCTGGTGGAGACGAGCGAACGCCAAGTGCCCGATGCCTTCGAGGCGTTCACGCGCGGAGGGCTCGACGTCCGGCTGGCCGTCTCGGCGGAGCTGGGCGCCAACGTGCTGATCGGCACCCGCCGACAGCGCAGGCGCCCGGCCGGACCGACGAATGTCACACCTGCGCGATTGTGCAACTAGTTGCAGAACAGCGGCGCGGTCGTTTACAACGGATTCACGACACGCCGTACGGAGGGCCCCATGAGCCGCTACCCGCACCTTCTGACCCCGCTGGACCTGGGCTTCACCACCCTGCCCAACCGTGTGCTCATGGGCTCGATGCACGTGGGCCTGGAGGAGGCGGAGGGCGGCTTCGAGCGCATGGCCGCGTTCTACGCCGCCCGGGCACGCGGGGGAGTGGGGCTCATCGTCACCGGAGGCATCGCGCCCAACGCGGCCGGCCGTCCCTACGAGGGCGGAGCCAAGCTCACCACCGAGGCGGAGGCCGAGCAGCACTCCGTCATCACCGAGGCCGTGCATCGCGAGGGCGGCAGGATCGCGATGCAGATCCTGCACTTCGGGCGGTACGCCTACCACCGGGACCTCGTGGCGCCCAGCGCCCTCCAGGCCCCGATCAGCCCGTTCGTGCCGCACGCGCTCACCGAGGCCGAGGTCGAGCAGACGATCGACGACTATGCGCGGGCCGCCCTCCTGGCCCGCCGGGCCGGGTACGACGGCGTCGAGATCATGGGCTCCGAGGGCTACCTCATCAACGAGTTCACAGTGGACCGGACCAACCGGCGTGAGGACGGCTGGGGCGGCTCGTACGAGAACCGGATGCGCTTCCCGGTCGAGATCGTCCGGCGGGTCCGCGCGGCTGTCGGCGAGGACTTCATCATCATCTACCGGCTGTCCATGCTGGACCTCGTGCCCGGCGGCTCGACCCTCGACGAGGTCGTCACGCTCGCCAAGGGGGTCGAGGCGGCGGGAGCGACCCTCATCAACACCGGCATCGGCTGGCACGAGGCCCGTGTCCCGACCATCGCCACCTCGGTGCCGCGGGGTGCGTACACGTGGGTGACGAAGAAGGCCATGGGCGCCGTCTCCGTCCCGCTCGTGACGACCAACCGCATCAACACCCCTGAACTGGCTGAGCGGTTGCTCGCCGAGGGCCACGCCGACATGGTGTCCCTGGCCCGCCCGATGCTGGCCGACCCCGACTTCGTCGCCAAGGCCGAGGCCGGGCGTCCCGAGGCCATCAACACGTGCATCGGCTGCAACCAGGCTTGCCTCGACCACACCTTCAGCGGGCAGATCACTTCCTGCCTGGTCAACCCGCGCGCCTGCCACGAGACCGAGCTGGTCCTGTCCCCGACCCGGCTGCGCAAGAAGGTCGCCGTGGTCGGCGCGGGTCCCGCCGGTCTCGCGTGCGCCGTCTCCGCCGCCGAGCGTGGGCACGCCGTCACGCTCTACGACGCGGCGAGCGAGATCGGCGGTCAGCTCAACATCGCCCGCAAGGTCCCGGGCAAGCAGGAGTTCGACGAGACCATCCGCTACTTCCGCACCCAGCTCGAACTGCACGGTGTGGACGTCCGGTTGAACACTCACGTCGCCGCGGGGGACCTCTCCGACCACGACGAGATCGTCGTTGCGACCGGCGTCGTCCCGCGCACCCCCGAGATCCCCGGCGTCGATCACCCCAGGGTTCTCGGTTACCTCGACGTGCTGCGCGACGGCGCCTCCGTCGGCGGGCGGGTCGCCGTCCTCGGCGCCGGCGGCATCGGCTTCGACGTGGCCGAATACCTCACCGACGGCGGTGACAAGGCGAGCGAGGACCCGGCGACGTACTTCCGCCACTGGGGCGTCGACATGGACTACCGCGCCCCCGGCGGCCTCACCGCACCCGAGCGGCCCACCCCGCCGCGCACCGTCCACCTCCTGCAGCGCAAGACCTCCAAGGTCGGCTCGGGACTCGGCAAGACCACCGGCTGGATCCACCGCACGGAGCTGAAGCACCGGGGCGTCACCATGGTGCCGGGCGTGACCTACGACCGGATCGACGACGCCGGGCTGCACCTCACGGTGGACGGCGTGAGCCGGGTCCTGGAGGTCGACACGATCGTCCTGTGCACCGGGCAGGAGCCGCGCCGCGACCTGTACGAGGAGCTGGTGGCCGCGGGCCGGACGGCGCACCTGATCGGCGGGGCCGACGTGGCGGCGGAGCTGGACGCCAAGCGTGCGATCAAGCAGGGCACGGAGCTGGCCGCGGCGCTCTAGGCGCCGAACGCGCTG
>NZ_JAYWVC010000143.1:0-20835 GCF_036281785.1 Streptomyces chiangmaiensis
TGTCGCGCGGCCGGTCGTGGACCAGCGCATGCCGCTGCACGACCGAGTGGCAGGCAAGGCCCGCTACCGCCCGTTCGCCGCCCAGCGCGACACCAAGTCGAGCGACTCGGTGTCGCGCGGGGGCGGCTGTCATCGTGACGATCCGGACACGGCCGTCGCGCCCGCTATGAACGGGTCCTCGTAGCACCGCTGTTGTAGGCCTCCGCCTGGAGCAGGGGACGTCCGGAACGCAGGGCGCCTTCGGGCCAGGACAGGGTGACGGTCTGGGACTCGCCGGGCAGCAGCCACAGGTAGTTGTGGCTGTACAGGGTCGGCAGGACGCGGTTGCCGCTCGCGTCGTCGAGCAGCGAGAGCCGGATCATCGCGGCCACGGCCGATCCGCGGTTGCGGACGGTGGCGGTCAACTCGTGCCGGGTACCGGAGCGGGAGATCTTCTGGATCGAGGCCGACAGCTTGACCTGCTCGGCCGCGTTGAGCGCCTTCATGGCGGCCGGTGTGCGGTGGCGCCAGTAGGTGTTGCTCGACAACATGTGGCCCGCACCGTCTTCGAGGGTGAGCCGCAGGACGTGCAGGTCGGGCAGGTCGTCCGTCCAGTCGGTCGTGAAGGCCGGCACCGTGGCGGACGAGGCGACGTCGACCTTGGCGCGCTTCGTGCTCCCCCGTTGCCGACCGGAGAGGTCGTACGCGCGGGCTGTGACGGTAGCCCCCTTGATCGCCATGGCGGTGTGGTTCACCGCGCGGACCTCCCACTTCAGCGGGTCGGCCTGGACGTGCAGGGGCTCACAGGCGGTGCGAGCACCGTAGTAGGTCCCGTTGACGTCGAAGTCGTAGTCATAGGTCTGCCAGACCGTGCTGTGCCACGCCGGGTGGGACATCCAGAGCATGAGGCCGCTGGCGTTGTCCCACAGGTTGGCGTTCCATGCCTCGAACATGGCCCGGGCGTTCTCGTAGTTGACGAACTGGGCCTTGCGAGCGAAGTCGTCCAGGTCCGTCGCCGTGCCGAGGCGGTCTTCGACGGCGGCCTTGTAGTTCTGCGGCGCCTGATTGCCGTGCTCGCTCCAGTCGTGGTAGTACCACGCGCCGCGTATCGGCCACTCGGGCTCGTCGCCCGTCATGTTCCGCATGCTGGCCGCGGTGGACACGACGGGCATGCCGATCTCGGTGTGGAAGCCGAAGTCCTTGCTGCCGTACGTGGACGGGTCGAAGTACTTCTCCGGCTCGACCCAGCCGTAGGGGCCGCCGCCGGTGACGATTCCGCCGGCCGAGTTGTTCTGGTAGAGGATCCCGGGCGCCTGCTGCTCGACCGCCTCGCGCATGCCCTTGTCGATGGCGGCCGGCGGATTGCCCTCGTTGGCACCGCACCAGATGACCACGCTGGGGTGGATGCGGTAGCGCAGGACAGTGTCGGCGGCGAGCGTGTTGAAGGCGTCGTGGTTCGGCGGGTCCATCCCCCAGGCGTTCGGGAAGTCGTTCCACACCAGGATGCCGTGCTCGTCGCAACTGGTGTAGAACTCCTCCCGGTTGCTACTGCCGACCCAGTTGCGGATCATGGTGAAGTTCATGTCGCCGTGCATCCGCACGGCTGCGTCCATCCGCTCGGCGGGCATACGGCGCAGCAGTTCGTCCCAGCCCCAGTTGCCTCCGCGGGCCAGGACCCGCACCCCGTTCACGCTGATCTTCAGCGGGTCGGGGGTGTTGGACACGGACGTCACGTCGGACCAGTTGTCGCCGTCATCGGACACCTGGATCACATAGGTCTTGGGGTAGGCCTGTTCCCACACGACGGCCACCCGGTCGAATCGCCGGGCGGAGCCGAGGTCGACCTGGATCCACTGGTGGTCCTCGTACTGCGAGGACCAGCGCGTGCCGGAGTTGCCGTCGGTCGCATGGGCGGCCGGGTGGTCGGGATCCTCGGTCGATGCGGTGGCCTTCTGGTGCAGTGCGAGGTCGCTGCCCGGATTCGTGCTGTCGATCACGGACAGGGACCACAGCGAGTTGCCCCAGCTGGTGTTGCGCAGCCCGCAGTTGAGGCGGATGTAGCGAGCGGTCTGTGCGGTGAAGTCCTCGACCTGAAGGCTGGCGTCGCCGTTGTTGAAGGGCAGCGGTACGGCGGTGTTGTCGACGGACTTCACATCGGCCCAGGTCGCGTCGTCGGTGGACACCTGGACCACGTAGGTTGCGGCGTAGGCCTGTTCCCAGACCAGGTCGACTCGGTCGAACGACTGCTGGGATCCCAGATCCACGCGAATCCACTGGTCGTCCTCGAACGCCGAGGACCAGCGGGTGCCGGGGTCGCCGTCGGTCGCGTTGGCCGGACCGTGGTCGTCCTCGTCGACGCTGGAGGCCGTGGCCGCAGCGTGCAGGGCGAGGTCGGTGTCCGGCCGGTCACTGTCGAACACGGACAGGGTCCACAGCGAACTGCCCCAGCCGGTGGCCCGGGTCAGGCACTTGATCCGCACGTACCGAGCCTGCCGGCTGCCGAACTCGACCGACTGGGTGTAGGCGTCCCCGGTGGCGACGAAGGGCAGGGGCACCTCGTACTCGTAGCCGAACTGGCGGATGCCGAAGCGGGTGACGCGTCGGTCGCTCTCCGTGCCGTCGACCGATGCGGCAAGGGTGAGGTCGTGAAGGTCCGGGAGGCCGAGACCGTTGGGCCACCACAGCTTCGGGTTGCGCAGCCGCAGCCGTGCGAAGGCGTCGGGGGTGAAGGTGACGTCGATGCTCTTGCCGGCCGCCACGGTGACGACCTTGGACACCCGTACATCGTCGAAGGCGGCGGAGACGGTCGCCTTGTGGTCGGCGGAGTCGGCGTTGCGGACTGGGACCACGATGGTGAGTTCGGCGACGGAGGTGTCGGGCAGCTGCGGCAGCACGGTGTCCACTCGCGGGTCGCCGATGACGACGTGCCCGGTGGTTCTCAGCCGCACATGGTTCCAGATGCCCGCGACGCGGTCGCGGACCGCGGGCATCCAGTCCCAGCCGGAGGAGGCGAGGTAGGTGGGCGAGTTCAGGTTCATCTGCTGGGCGCCGGCGTCGACCCAGGACTCGCCGGCCGGGCCCTTGTCACCGGGGCTGCCGGGAACGGGCATCGGCGTGATCTTCACCGCCAGCGCGTTCTCGCCCTTCGCGGCGAGGAGCTCTGAAACGTCGTGCGCCGCACGGGCGAAGGGATGGGTTAGCCCGCCCACGTGCCGTCCGTTGAGCCAGATGTCCGCCTGGTGGTTGATGCCGTCGAACTCGAGCCAGACGCGACGCCCGGCCCCGGTGCGCAGACCGCGCGGCAGGTCGAAGTCGCGCTTGTACCACCAGGAGTGGCGCGACAGCGCCTCGGGGATGTGCAGGTTGTTCAGGCCGGCGACGGGATCCGGCAGTTTGCCCTGGTCGACGAGCGATGCCAGCACGGTGCCGGGGACGGTGGCGGGCAGCCAGCCGCTCGTGTCCACGGTCGTCTTCGACAGCTCCGCGCCGTCACCGCCCGCCCAGTCGTCCATGGTGAGGGTCCAGCCGGACTCCAGGGGCACCGTGCCGTCGTCGGCGACCGCCAACTCGGGCGCCTGCTCGTGGCGGGCGCCCCAGTCAGTCCAGCCGGTGGCCGACGGCCGGTGGCCGTCGGCGGTGCCGTAGACCTCGAATCCGTTCACGCCGAGCGGGTTGGGATTGGACCGCTTTCGGGCGGTCATTCGCACCCAGCGGGCCGTCACCGGCTGCGGCAGCTGGATCTCCACGACCCCTCCGGTACCGGCGGTGGTGCGATAGACGCTGCTCCAAGAGTTGTGATCGCGCGAGGTCTCGACGACGAAGTCCACGGCGTAGCTCGACAGGATCTCCTTGCCGGTGGTGCCGTCGGCCCAGTTGCCGCTCGCGGGAGGCGTGAACACCGGGTCGCTCGCGTCGGCTTCGAACGTGAGGCGGATCCAGGTGACTTGGCAGTCCGCCTGAAGGTCGACCGATATCCACTGCGGATCACCGGCCGCGGCGCGCCAGCCGGTGCCCCGCACGCCCTGCGTGGTGATCCTGTCCACCACGAACTCGCCCGGGGTGGGCGCGTAGTCCGTCGAGGAGACCGAGACCGGGCGGTACGCGGCGAGTTCGCCCGGGGCCGCGACTCCGGCGGACACGGCCGCACGCTCAGCTGCGGAACCAGTCGCTGAGAACACAGAACCGAGGCCGAACCCCGCCAAGAGGGTGGAGCCGGTTGCGACGACGGAGCGTCGAGAGGGATGACGCGACGGATGCGCCTGAAGTGCCATGGGTGGGAAGTCCAATCACAAGATGACGCCGGCAGGACGGCTCGGCCAGCACGAGCTTCAACGGTGACAACGTTGCCTGACAACGTTGCCAAAGGCTGTTCCGCGGAGCGGCTTCTGTCAAGACTCCCGGCAGCGATCGGGACTTGCCCCAAAGATGCGGGACGGGTGGGCAATTGCTGCCGCAACGCCGGCGGCGTGGTCGTGTTGCGTAGGCCCTTGCCGTGAACACAGACCGGACACCCTTGCCCCGACGGGAACACCGGCTCCGTTCTCAGCCGCCAACTCCGCTGCGCAGATAATTTTTGCCCCATCGACTCTCCCTCAATTCGGCGCCGGTCCCCGCTCCGTCCCCCCCAGGACGAAGGTGACCGAGTCATGAGCTCGCAAGACCTCGGCTCCGCACCACGTCGCTCCCGACCCCGGGGCGCGGACATCCCGCTTCCGAGGGTGAGGTACGGCGGAAGTCCACTTTCTTCATGCCTTGACTTAACACCAATGAAATTGCTTGGATCCAACCCATCGGTGAGGCGGTAGGGGGCGATGCGATGACTGACACCACGTCAGGATCTCTGTCCGTCACTCCCTTTCGGGCGCCCGCGCCGCGGCAACAGCCTTGTCGGCTCGGTCTCCTCCGTGGGGCCGTCCGGCGTCGCCGAGGGAGGTCGACGCCATCACGACCGGCAGTCACAAGCCCCTTCATCACGCCTGCCGTTGCCGACGAGACGGGCTCCGTGCCACCGACCTGGCACAGCACGAATCCCCGATACCCCCAGACTTCAGGAGAAGCTGTGAGACGCTCTCTCAGCGCAATCGCCGCCATAGCGGTCACCGCATTGGTCGGCACGGGTCCCACCGCGCACGCGGACCGGTCCGGGCAGGAACCGGCCGGGCGGGGCCCGGTCGTGACCGGCACCTACTCCACAGGCGGCGCGCAGGCATGGCGGCCACTGCCGAGTGTCCGCATGGGCGACGACAAGGGCGCCCCCGCCGATGCCACCGTGGTCGTCGATCCGAGTACCATCCGGCAGAAATACACGGGCATCGGCTTCTCCCTGGACGAGACGAGCGTCTCCAACCTGTGGAAGCTCACCCCCGCCAAGCGTGAGGAGGCCATCCGGCTCCTGGTCGACCCGAAGCACGGTGCCGGCCTCGACCGGTTCCGGTTGACGATCGGCAGTCCCGACCTCATCGAGCATCTGCCGTTCTGGTCGGAGGACGACCTCCCCGCCGGCGTCACCGAGGATTTCGGCCTCAAGCACTTCTCCATCCAGCGGGACATCGACCTTCACATCGTCGACACCATCAAGCTCATCCAGCGCTACAACCCGAAGGCCACCTTCCTCGCCTCCGCGTGGAGCGCACCGGCGTGGATGAAGACGAACAACCAGTTCACCGGAGAGGTGGCGCTCAAGCCCGGGAGCACCACGGACTACTACCAGGTCGGAAAGCTGCGCGACGACTGCATCGATGTGTTCGCGCGCTACTACGTCGCGTTCGTCCAGGCGTACGCCAAGCACGGCATACGCGTCGACGCCCTGACCATGCTCAACGAGCCGGGCATGGACGTGGTCTACCCGGCCATGGACATCAGCGTCGCCCAGCAGCAGAAGCTGGCCCTGGCGATCAAGCGTGAATTCCGGGCCGCCCACCTGAACACCCAGCTCTACGTACACGACTTCAACTTCTGGGACTGGCGGGATCCCAACAGCACGGCGACCAAGAACTACCACCGCATCTTCGACGACGCCCCCGACGGCTCGGTGACCGGCCGGCAGGTCCAAAACGCCACGGACGCCATTGCCTTCCACCCCTATTGGGGGGACCCGCGCGTGATGCGCGACGCGTACGAAGAGACCGGAAAGCCCGTGCACCTCACGGAGACGAGCGACCTCTCGTCCTCGACCCTCCTCAGCGACTTCCGCCTCGATGCCGGTTCCTACATCCTGTGGGCCCAGACCACGGACCAGGACGGCGGGACACTGCACTGGACGCCCGCGCGGGACAACAACATCGACTGGGATCAGGTCGCCGCCACCACCAAGTGGCCGGACCGGCTGGTCACGGTGGACACGACGACCAAGGACTTCACCGTCCGCGACGAGTTGTACGAGCTGGGGCAGTTCGCCAAGTACCTCTCCCCCGGTGATGTGCGCGTCGAGTCCAGTGCCGCGGAACAGGGCATCAGCAACGTGGTCTTCCGCTCCGGCACCGGCACGTTCACCGCCGTCCTCGGCAACACGAACACCACCGACAGCAAGGTCAGGGTGGTCGTCGCCGGCCAGTCGTTCGTCGTGACCGTTCCGGCGGGCTCCTTCGCCACCTACCGCTGGCAGGCCCACACTCCCTCGAACCACCGCAACCACGCCCCCGTCCTCGGCGGGAACACCGATGTGGTCGCCGACCAGTACAGCACCGTGCGTACGCAGTTGCGGGCCACCGACCGTGACGGAGACCGGCTGGCCTACTACGCCGACGAACTGCCCGACGGCGTCAGCATCGACCCGGAGACCGGCCTGGTCACCATCCACCCGACCGCCGCCGGCGAGCAGGACATGACCTTCTACGCCACCGACGGCAGGGCCCGCGACCAGGTGAGCGTCCACCTGACCGTACGGCCGCACGCCGTCCCGGTGGGAGAGAAGATCGAGGCGGAGAGCTACACCGACCAGCACGGCTGGCTCCCAGACGGAAGCAACTTCATCGAGAGCAACGCCGCAGCCAGCGGCGGCAAGAACGTGGGCTGGACAGCCGCAGGCAACTGGCTCACGTACCGCGTCGACGTGGCCCACGCCGGCACCTACAACCTCGAACTGCGCGTCGCCAACGGCACCGGAAGCACCGCCCCGAACGCCCTGTCGCTGCGCGATCAGAGCGGAGCCCCGCTGACGACGGTGTCGGTGCCTGCCACGGGCGGCTGGGGTGACTACCAGTCGGTGCACACGACCGTCACGCTCGCGGCCGGGGAGCAGACGCTCACCGTCTACTGCGAGACAGGCGGCTTCAACCTCGACTACCTGCGCCTTACCGAGTAGCGCCGCTCCTGCGACAGCCCGGGTGCCCCTGCGGTGATCCCACGACCACTGCGCCCCACACCGGAACGGGTGGGAGGGGGCACCCGGTGCCGCGAAGCGGATGCCTCGCCGGCGCCGAGCCGCGGAACAGTCCGGATCCGACCTCCGTGCCGGAAGCGACCTCGAGTTGTTCGACGAACCGTCAAGTCGCTTGGGGACAGCATCGAAACGTTGTCCCGGCCCCTTCCACCGACGGTTTTGACCGTGGACCATCAAGACAGAGTTTTGGCAAAACATCTGCGGTCGGGACGCCATCCGCTCCTGCGATCGCCACTCCTGATTCACCCCATCGACGCAGCGGGGTCTGAGAGTCCGGTCATCCACTCAGACGCTGGAAGGAGCCGTCATGGCTTCAGCAATGGATGCAGCGGAGAACAAGGGCGGGCTCACCCGCCGCCACGCGATGGGACTCCTCGGTACCGCCGGAGCCGGGGCGGCCGCGACCCAACTCCTCGGCGCGGCCCCGGAAGCCGCCGCGGCGCCGATGACAGCCCCCGGGATCCGGATCAGCCCCGGTAGAGCGGGCGCACCGCCGGTGCAGGGACTGCACCTGACCTTCGGCACGGACCCCTCCACCCAGATCGTGGTCTCCTGGATCACCGACGGTCCGGTGAAGCACCCGCGCGTGCTGTACGGGACGCTGGAGCACGGGCTGGGCAGCAGCGCTCCGGCGCGGACACGTGTCTACGTCGACGGCAAGTCCGGACGCACCGTGTATGTTCACCACGCGTCCCTGTCACGACTGCGGCCCGACACCGACTACGTCTACCTGGCCTCTCACGACGGCACCACGCCGGACAGCGGCAGCTTCCGGACCGCCCCGCGCGGTCGCGCGCCCCTGACCTTCACCAGCTTCGGCGACCAGGCGGCGCCGCAGGTGTCCTGGGCTGCCGACGGCACCGTCACGATCGACAACAACTCCACGCCCGCCAGCAAGGACATCGTGGCCGGCATCGAGCAGGTCGCGCCCCTGTTCCACCTGCTCAACGGCGACCTGTGCTACGCCAACCGGGATGTCGACCGGGTGCGCACATGGGGCAACTTCTTCGCGAACAACTCCCGGTCGGCGCGCTTCCGTCCCTGGATGCCCGCCGCCGGCAACCACGAGATCGAGTCCGGCAACGGTCCGATCGGTATGGCCGCCTACCAGACGTACTTCACTCTGCCGTCCACCGAGACCGATGCCGAACTCGCCGGTCTGTGGTACGCGTTCACCGCCGGCTCGGTCCGGGTGATCGTGCTGCAGAACGACGACTACTGCCTGCAGGACGCCAGCGACTACTACGTCAACGGCTACTCGGGCGGTCGCCAGCTCGCGTTCCTCGAGAGGGAGCTGCGCGCCGCCCGCGCCTCGACCGAGATCGACTGGGTGGTCGTCGCCATGCACCAGGTCATGATCAGCTCCGCAGACGCCAGCGGTGCCGACCTCGGGTTGCGGCAGCACTACGGGCCGCTCTTCGACCGGTACGGCGTCGACCTGGTGGTGTGCGGCCACGAGCACAACTATGAGCGTTCCCTCGCCGTGCGGGGCGTCGTCTCCGGGAGCGAGACCCTCACCCCGAACCCGGTCTCCCACGCGACGGACGACATCGACACCTCGATGGGCACCGTGCACATGGTGCTGGGCGGTGGCGGTGTGTCGGGCACGACCAACCAGTCCTTCTTCAAGGACGGCACCGCCAAGGTCATCACCGCCGTCACCAGCAACCCCGGCGGTGGACACACCTCGGTCTACGCCAAGGAGGAGGCGATCTGGATGGGCACGCGCGATGTCGACCACCCCTACGGCTTCGCCGCGTTCACCGTCGATCCCGGCCGCTTCCCCGGCGACACCACGCGGATGCACGTGACGTACTACAACGTCAACAAGCCGAATGGTGAGCTCAGCGTCTTCGAGCAGTTCACCCTGCACCGCAAGCGGTCCGACGGCCACCGTCACTGATCAGTGGCGCGGACGACCGTCTCGATCTTCGCGAGGTCGTCCGCGCCGAGTTCGATGTCCGGCCGACGGCGCCGGTGTGTGCCAGGGCCCGTACCCGGTCCTGGCACGCACCGCCGGCAGCCGGCGCGGGCTGACCTCGCTGTTCTGGTCCAACGTCAATCCGTATGGCACCTTCCGGCCGGAGATGGACAAGCGTCTCGACCTGGGGCTTTCGGTCAGGGTGCCCCCGCCACGCTCCTCCGAGTCCGCCTCAGCATTGCCGGGCTGGGCGAACTGGCGCGTTCCGGCAGACCTTCCTGTGGGATCAGCCGGGCCCTGGCGACGCGCTGTGCCAAGCGCATCAACATCTTCCACGGCTCGGTCACGTTCGCTGCTTGTTCTGCCCCGGCCGGCCTCAGCCCACCGCCCTCTTGACCAGCGCGCTGATGCGCTGTTCGTCGGCTGTGGTCAGCTCCTTCAGGGCGTAGGCGGTCGGCCACATGGCGCCGTCGTCGAGTGCCGCCTGGTCGCTGAAGCCGATCGTGGCATACCTCGACTTGAACTTCTGAGCGCTCTGGAAGTGGCAGAGAACCTTGCCGTCTCTGGCGTACGCGGGCATCCCGTACCAGAGCTTGGGCGTGAGGTCCGGAGCGGCGGCCTTGATGATGTCGTGGATCCGCTCGGCGAGGACCCGGTCCGCTTCCGGCATCTCGGCGATCTTCGCAAGCACGTCCCGCTCCGCTGCCGCCTCCTTCTCCAGGCGGGACGACCCGCGCCGCGCCGCCGCTTTCTTCTGCTCCTGAGCGTGCTCCTTCATCGCGGCCCGCTCCTCTGCGGTGAATCCGTCGTACTGCTCGGCGGTCGTGCCGGAGTTCTCGGCGGACGACTTCGTGGACTGCATGGCAGGTTTCCTCTCGTACAAGGATGAGGCGGGTCGGGGCGGTAGTGCGGGGCCGTGAGTCAGGACAGTGCAGGCGCCGTGGACGGCGCGGGGACGAGGGACCCGGCGGCCTCCCAGGCGAATCCGTCCGGGTCGGTGAAGGGGCCGGCGGTGCTGCCGAGGATGATGCAGTGCGATCCGTTGCCGTCGTCGGGAACGCCGAGGTCCTTGGCCAGGCCGCGGCGCTTGTACAGGGCCAGCTTGGCGGGGCTGGACTCGCCGGAGGTGAACTCGGCGTACTTGCCGCCGAAGCTCCTGGCCATGGTCAGGCCCCGGCCGACGTAGAACTGCTTGCTGGCCTTCACGTCCTCGACGCCGAGCAGGAGGACGATCTCGTCGATCTCACGGACGGCCGGGCCGGTGTCCTTCTTTGCCGAGGTCGCGACCTTCCAGATCGTCCCGTCCGGGGCCTGGACAACGCCGCCGTAACCCCACAGCGACTTTGCGGCGGGTTTCAGCACCATGGCGCCGGCGTCCATGGCGGAGCCCAGGAAGCTGTCGACGGTGGCCGGCCGGGACACCGTGAGAGCCAGGGTGAAGCCGCGGAATCCGGTGGAGTGCGCCTCGGACGCCCGCAGGCGTATGCGCGTGTCCACCCCGAAGGCGGTGTAGAAGCGGCGGGCGGCCTCGGGGTCGGCCACCTCAAGGGTGACGGATGCGATAGACGTGTTGGATGCGGTGGACGTGGTGATTGCCATGGCCATCACGCTAGAGGCTGCTCGGCGACCGGGGCTTCTCGATTCCTGACCGGTCTTGTCACCTGCTTCGCCACACACGCCGGCATCCCCTCTACCGTGATCGCAGAGCCCGCGTCGTGGGCTGCACCCACAGCATCAGCATGGTCGGCCGCCACATCCGCCGCCTGGCGCCGGAAGGCCCCGGGCGGCATGCCGACCAACTCGGTGAAGCGGGTGGTGAACGTGCCCAGCGACGCGCAGCCGACCGCGAAGCAGACCTCGGTGACACTGAGGTCGCCCCGCCGCAGCAGCGCCGTCGCGCGCTCGATGCGACGCGTCATCAGGTACGTGTACGGCGACTCACCATAGGCGGCCCGGAACTGCCGGCTGAGGTGCCCGGCGGACATGTTCACGCCGCGGGCGAGCGCCTCCACGTTCAGCGGCTGCGCGTATTCCCTGTCGATCCGGTCGCGGACGCGGCGCAGCCGCGCGAGATCAGTCAGGCGCTGCGCCTGGACACGTGCACGCCGCCACTCAGGCTGACACATGAGAACACTCCCCTTTTCTCATCTTCCATCGACGTCTACGAGCGCCTGGGGTGCCTGCCGAGGCAGGCGCCCCAGGCGCTCGGTGGTGATGACCGGCCCCGCCAGAGTCGACCAGCCGGTCCAGCAACTGCTGGACAGCAGCGGGACGGAGCCCGGGCCCGTGGCCGGTTCGACGAGGAGCTGGACGCGGCCCAGGTGGGCGGCCGGCACGGCGGGCACCTCTGCGCCGGCGTGCCGCCGCGTTCCTTGCAGGTGGTGACGATGTCGGCCGCACGGCCGCATCGATACCCGCACGGCTCAGCGAAGCTCCTGGATGCGGACCAGGTTGCCCGCAGGGTCGCGGAAGGCGCAGTCGCGGATGCCGTACGGCTGCTCGGTCGGCTCCTGTACGACCTCGGTATCACCGGCCTGCACCTTCTCGAACGTGGCGTCGAGGTCCGGGGTGGCCAGAAGGATCCAGCCGTAGGTGCCCTTGGCCATCATCTCGGTGATGGTGCGGCGCTCGTCTTCGGTGACTCCCGGGTCGGCAGCCGGCGGCGCCAGAAGGATCGACGTGTCGGGCTGACCGGCCGGGCCGACCGTGATCCAGCGCATCCTGCCCTGCCCGACGTCGCTGCGGACCTCGAAGCCGAGGACGTCGCGGTAGAAGACGAGCGACGCATCCGGGTCGTCGTGCGGGAGGGAACTCGTGTGAATCGTGATGTCCATGACGGGCAGATTAGAGGCGGCTCCGTGAACCGCGCTTCTCGATTCCTGATCGATCCGGACACGCTCGGACGTTCACGGGCTTGTCACGCGGAGCGCACATGTTTCCCGTGACAGTGCGCCCGAGGCCCCGTCAGCCGTACGGCAGAGTGGCAGGCTCAGTGCCGGAGTTTCGTTCCGGTGCATCAACCCCCAGACCGTGCCCCGCCAGCCCAAGAAGACCAACTCACGAAACCCTGACCGCTACTTTGCGGCTGGGGTCGGAGATGGGGAGTCCGGGGCCATGTCCGAGTCGCCCACGGACCTGTCGGACCCCCGACGGTCGCCGGCCGGTCCGGCATGATCCGGCCCCCGGGGCCGCCGAACGGGGCCGGGGCCGAGCACCCCGTCCCGCAGCGCACACCACAGCGCGACGGCGCCCGGGGGAAGCGGGCTGAGCCGATCGGTGTAGCTGCCCGGTGAGCGGGCCTGTCGCCGGCGCGGAACGGGCAGGGATGGAGGCGGAGGTGCTTGCCCATGCCCAGCGGTGACGTACTCATCCTCATCGACGGGGAGGGCAGGGTGGTCGAGTGGAGGCGTGCGGCCGAGGAGCTGTTCGGGTGCTCCGCCGAGCAGGCCGTCGGCCGGTTGGTGTCCGCGATCATCCGCGAGGGCGCCGCCGACGGCGCAGGGCGGCCGAAGAGGTTCTCTGATGCGGCCGCGGTCCTGGTCAAGCCGGTATTGCGCGGCACGGAGGTGATGTGGGAAGCACGGATGTCGTCGGGGCCTGTGCCGGAGCAGGACGCAGCGATCCTGACGACGCTGTTCACCCACTCCCCCACGGGACTGCACGTCCTCGACACCCACCTGCGTGTGGTCCGCACGAGCACCCCCGGGCTGCACGGCACACCCGCGGGACACCTGCTCGGCATGCATTTCACCCAGGCGTACGACCTCGAGGACCCCGAGAAGGAAACCGCGGTGGCGCAAAGGGTCCTCGACGGCGGGGAGCCGGTGGTCAACCGGCTCGTCCGGAGCGCGAGGACCCCGGGCGGGCCCATGCGCCGTATCCACTCCATCTCCTACGTCCGCCTCGAGGACTCCCGCGGCGAGGTGCTCGGGGTGGTCGCATCCACCCTCGACGTCACCGATCGGGAGAACGCACGGGGCCGCCTCGACCTCCTCAACTCCGTCCGCACGCGTGTGCGGCACGGCCCGAACGTGGCGGCTGTCTGCCAGGAACTGGCCGATGCGGTCGTGCCCGCCTTCGCCGGCATCGCAGTCGTCGAGGTCATCGATGACGTCGTCCGCGGAGAGGAGCCTCCACAGATCCCCGTCCATGTGGACGTCCCCCTGCGCCGAGCGGCTTTCCACGGCGGAATCCCACCCCACCCGATGGCTGATGTACGCCCCCCGCCGAACGGCACACCGTTCGCGAGCGTACTGTCCAACCTCCGCCCGCGCCTCGTCACGATCCCGGCGGACGACACCCCCTGGCCGGCCGCCGATCCGGCCCGCGCAGACGTCATCGAGCGATCCGGCGCCCACTCCCTCATCGTGGTACCCCTGGCGCTGCGTGACCGAGGTCTGGGCGTGGCGAGCTTCTACCGCGTCCACGACCAAGACCCGTTCGAAGAGGAGGACATCAAGGTGGCATCCTCCGTCTGCGCGCACGCTGCGCTCTGCATCGAGGACGCCCGTCGGTACATGCGCGAGTGGATCACCGCAGCAACCGTCCAGCGCAGGCTCCTGCCGCAACAACCTGTTGCGCAGACCACGGTGGAGACCTGCCGTCTGCACCTTCCCAATCCGGAGGGCGGCGGCACGTGGTCCGACGCGATCGCGCTGCCCGGCGCACGGACCGCGCTGATCGTCGGCGACGTCGCCGGGCACGGCATCGCCGCAGCCCTCACGATGGGATTCCTCCGCACCGCCCTCCACACGCTGGCCGCGCAGGATCTGCAACCCGATGAGCTGCTGGCCCGCTTGAACGACACCGCGGACCGTCTCGCCGCGGCACGCGCCGGACTGCCCCCCGATGATCCCCTGCACAGTGAGCAGTTCACCGCGGGCTGCACCATCGTCATCTACGACCCGGTCGAGCTCACCTGCGCCATCGCCCGCGCGGGCCTGCCCGAGCCGGTCGCCGTCTTCCCCGACGGCTCCTCGGTCGTCCTGCCCGTACCTCCCGGTCCTCCCCTCGCCGGCAGAGGCAACGCCTCCTTCCCCGCCACCACCATCGACATTCCCGAAGGGAGCACCCTGGCCCTGGGCACGGCTGGACTCGCCCGCCAGGTCCTGACGCCGTCCGCGCCCCTGCACACCGTCCTGGGCGGCGCCGGCACCAGGCCGCTGTCCGGCCTCCGCGACGCCGTCGCCCGTGTGCTCACGGGCACACCACGAACCGGCGAAGCACTGATGTTGTTCGCCCGAACGACGGCGCTGGCCGGCGATCACGTTCTCACCCATCCTCTGCCCGCACATCCCGAAGCCGCGTCCATCGCCCGCAATGCGGCCCGCAGCCGGCTGCAGGCCTGGGACATGGACGAGGACACCACGTTCACCACCGAACTCATCGTCAGCGAACTCGTCGGCAACGCCATCCGCTACGGCGCACCGCCCCTCCAACTACGCCTCATCCACGACCGCATGCTGACCTGCGAAGTCACCGACTCCGCCACCAGCGCCCCCCACGTCAGACATGCCCGCACCGTCGACGAAGGCGGCCGAGGCCTGTTCATCGTCTCCAGCCTCACCGACCAGTGGGGCACCCGCTATCACCCGCGGGGAAAGACCATTTGGGCCGAGCAACCGACAGGGTGCGGCACACGCTCGTCATGACCCCGGGACCTGCATGACGCCTCAGGCCCGGGTGCACACCGCACGCGCGTGGTCCGGATGTCGTAACGGCGTCACCCACCGACATCGCATTCCGCGTGATAAATACCTAAAAGGCATCTGCAGGGGACCGGTCGTGCGGTCGGCATTCGAGGGGACAACGGACCTCACGGATCGGCCACGCACCGCACGGCCACACATCTCGCCGGCGGAAGGTGGACGGGCGTGCAGCATTACGATCTTGTGATTCTGGGGGCGGGCAGCGGCAACATGCTGCTCAACGACGAACTCGCCCATCTGCGTACCGCCGTCGTGGAGGCGGACCGCTTCGGTGGCACTTGCCTGAACCGGGGGTGCATTCCCAGCAAGATGTACGTTCTCGCCGCCGACGCGATCGAAGACGCACGAGCGGCGGCTCGGCTCGGCGTCCACGCAACCGTTGAGCGCGCCGACTGGCAGGCCATCCGCGACCGGATCTTCCGCCGCATCGATCCGCTGCACGACGGCGCGCTGGACTATCGCAGGAAGAACGGCGTCCACGTTTACACCACGGAGGCGCGATTCGTCGCGCCGAAGGTGCTCCAGGTGGGCACCGAGCAGATCACTGCAGACACGTTCGTCATCGCCGTCGGATCACGGCCCGTGGTGCCGGACATCCCGGGACTCGACACCGTCCCCTTCCACACCTCGGACACCGTCATGCGGATCGACGAGGTGCCCGCATCCATGGCAGTCATCGGCGGCGGCTTCATCGCGGCCGAGTTCGGCCATGTATTCGGCGCGTTCGGCACCGGCATCACCATCGTGACGCGGGGGCCGCGGCTGCTGACCAGAGAGGACGAGCAGATTTCCGCCCGGTTCACCGAACTCGCGTCACGACGCCATCGCGTACTGCTCGAAGCCGACATCACCTCCGTGGAACGGCGCGGCGACGGCGTCGCACTCACCGTGAACTGCCCGGACGGGGAGCATTCCGTCGAAGCCGCGATGCTGCTGGTGTCCGCCGGCCGCCGGCCCAACACCGATCGGCTGGACGCGGCCGCCGGCGGGCTGGAACTCGACGCACACGGCCACATCGTGACCGACCGCGCCTACCGCACATCAGTGCCCGGTATCTGGGCACTGGGCGATGTGGCCAATCACTTTCAGCTCAAGCACATGGCCAACGCCGAATCACGGATCGTGCGGCACAACATGCTCCATCCACAGGATCAGCGCACTCTGCCCCACTCCCTGGCGCCGCACGCGGTCTTCACCAGTCCGCAGATCGCCAGTGTCGGACTGACCGAGCAGGAGGCACGCAACCGCAAGATCGACTATCTGGCCAGTGTCCGTGACTACGCGGACACCGCATATGGATGGGCGCTCGAGGACACCACCAGCTTCGTGAAGATGCTGGCGGACCCCCGCGACCGTATGCTCCTCGGCGCACACATCATCGGCCCGCAGGCAGCGACGCTCATTCAACCGTTGATCCAGGCCATGACTCTGGGTCTGACAGTGGACCAGATCGGCCGGGACGTCCTCTACATCCACCCCGCCCTCACCGAAGTCGTCGAACAGGCCCTCCTGGCCTTGTAGTTCCTCCATGCGCCCGGCGGCTCGGGCGGCGAGGTGGAGCGGCCGGCCGCGGGTGGTCATGCCCTCGCGGCCCCCGAGGCCGCCGCGGCGACGGTGGCGAACAACGCCGGCCGCCGATCGTGGGACGAGTCCCTCGCGAGCAGGGTGCTGCTCGATTCGCGCACCGGTCCGGCGTTGTGACCGAACGTCTTCAAGTACAGCATTCACTTTACTACGACGATCAACTGCACTGACGTCGAAAAAAGCGATCACTTTACTTGAGCGAGGGCCGCGCCTTCGGAGCGCGGTGCACCGCCCGACCGAGCCGGCTGCCATCCCGCCGAAGCGAAACCATGATCAGACAGTACGGAGGACCTGACGATGCGAGCGATCCAGTACGACCGGTTCGGCGGCTACGATGTGTTGCGCCTGGTGGAGATCCCCAAGCCCGCACCCCAGACCGGCCAGGTTCTGGTTCGGTTGACAATGGCCGGCACCCATCCGCTGGACGACACCGTGCGCCGGGGAAAGCTGCCCGCCGGTGCGGTCAAGCCCTTCCCGCTCACGCCCGGCAGCATCGGCGTGGGAACGGTCCAGGAGCCCGGTGCCTCCGAACTGGCGGTGGGCAGCCGCGTCGTGATCAGCGGCGGCCGCTACGGCATCGGCGCCGACGGCACCTGGGCCGACTATTCCAGTTCGCCATGTTCACCCAGGAGCAGATCAACAGCACCAACGCCGTACTGCTGGACCTGGTCGCCCGCAAGGAGATCGCTCCCCTTGTCGACCGCATCTTCCCCCTCGAGCAGGCCGCCGAGGCACAGCGTCACCTCATCGAGGGAGGACCCTTCGGACGAGTGCTCCTCAGCCTGTGACGGAGGGTGAACCGTGACCATCGGCGGGTAGCCCTCAAGGGCATGGTCCAGCGAACCGATCAGGGGTCAGGGCGGGTGGCCGTCATGTGTTCAGGGCAGGCCACCGCCCGGCCCTCCCCCGCCCCGCCACGATGTCTCCCGGACCGCCTCAGTGGTCCACGACGTCCCGCCACGAGTGCCGCGGCTCGTAACCCAGCACCTCACGGGCCCGCTGCACGCTGAGCAGTGTCTCGTATGTGCCGATCTCCCGGGTCAGCCTCACCTCGGGAAAGACCTTGGCGAGGAGCTCCGCGGAGGGCCGGTCCATGATCGTGTCGGCCGCGGCGATGACGTAGCTGGAGGCACCCGTGACGGGGGCGGTCAGCCCGAGCCGGCACGCCTGCGCCACGTCCCGCGCATCCACGTAGCCCCACAGGTTCCACTTGCGCGCGTGCAGGTCGGACCAGTAGCCGGGCACCAGCGCGTAGTCCTCCACCAGGTGGACGTTGGACAGGCGCAGGGCCACAAAGGGGATGCCCGACCAACCGGAGATCTGCTCGGCCGCGGTCTCGCCCAGGACCTTGGACAGGGCGTAGGTGGAGGTGGGGTAGGGGTAGTGCTGCTCGTCCACCGGGGCGTAGCGGGGCGGAACGTCGAAGGGCAGGCCGAGGGTGGTCTCGCTGGACGCCCAGACGACGCGCTCCAGTTTGTTGTGCGTGGCTGCGAGGAAGACGTTGTCGTTCATCGCCGTGTTGGTGGTGAGGGTGTGGGCGGCCGGTCGGAGACCGGGGGCCGGGATGTTGGCCAGGTGGACGACGCTTCCGGCTCCACTCAGGGCATCCACGGCCTGACCGTAGTCGGTCAGGTCCGCACACAGCAGCTGCACGCCGAGTCCGTTCGCCCACGCACGCTCGGCCGGACCCACCGCCACGTCCACGGCCAGCACCTCATACCCGTGCTCGACCAGATCCGCGACCACGACTCGACCGGTCTTCCCGGTGGCACCGGTGACGGCAACTGCGCTCATGTGTGCTGCGCTCCTGACTCGAACCCTCGTCTGGCTTGCGGTGCCATCCTCGCTCCCCCGCCCGCGCCCTGTCAGTACCGTCCGCTGATCGGACACCCCTACGAAGCACCACCCTCCCGGTCATTACTAACTATTGATTGAACAGTTCAGACTGATAAACCTACTATTAGTACCTGTGGCACTGGATACAGAGGCAGGGCATGAGGACATCCGCGGCTCGAGCGACACTGCGCCGCTCGCGTCCGGCCTTCGGCTGGCCGTAAGCCGCATGACCCGACGACTGCGCCAGGCTCACGCCGTGGGAGACGTGTCGCTCTCCGGTGTGTCGGTGCTCGCGCGACTCGCCGCCGACGGTCCCGACTCCCCCGGATCCCTGGCCGAACTCGAGCGCGTACGGCCGCAGGCGATGGCGAGCACCCTCGCCGTGCTCGAACAGCGCGGGCTCGTCGGTCGTACCCCCGACGCGACAGACGGGCGACGCGCCATCATGGCGATCACCGAGGAGGGACGGGCCATGATGGCGGAGCGGCGCTCCGAATCCGTCCACCGGCTCTCCGCCGCCCTCGACGAGTTCACGGAGCAGGAGCGCGAGACCCTCGCCGCGGCCCTGCCCCTCCTCGATCGACTGGCGGAGCGGCTGTGACCGCGCGCGCCCCCGGTACCGGCGGCCGGCACACGGACCATCCGCGAGACAGGACCATGTCCGCGCTGCGCACGTTGCACTCGGCGCGCAGGAAGGACACTCCCGCGGGCCCGGGCTACAAGTGGGTCGCCTTGTCCAACACCACGCTGGGCGTGCTGATCGCGACGATGGACGCCTCCATCGTGATCATCTCCCTGCCCGCGATCTTCCGAGGCATAGGGCTCGATCCCCTGGCGCCGGGCAACATCGGCTATCTGCTCTGGATGATCCTGGGCTATCTGCTGGTGTCGGCCGTGCTCGTGGTCGTCCTCGGCCGGCTCGGCGACATGTACGGCCGGGTCAGGATCTACAACCTGGGCTTCTTCATCTTCGCCTGCGCCTCCGTCGCGCTCTCCCTCGATCCGTTCCGCGCGGGGGGCGGCGCCCTGTGGCTGATCCTGTGGCGCATCGTGCAGGCGTTCGGCGGCTCCATGCTCACGGCCAACTCGGCCGCCATCCTGACCGACGCCTTCCCCGCGCGGCAGCGTGGCATGGCCCTCGGCATCAACCAGATCACCGCGCTCGCGGGGCAATTCCTCGGTCTCCTCGCCGGTGGCCTGCTGGCCGCTGTCGACTGGCGCGCCGTGTTCTGGGTGAGCGTGCCGGTCAGCATCACCGGCACGATCTGGTCGTACCTGAGCCTGCGCGAAACATCGGCGGGCCGCCGCGGACGCATCGACTGGCTGGGCAACACCACGTTCGCGGCAGGCGCTGGAATCCTGCTGGCCGGCATCACATACGGCATCCAGCCCTACGGATCGCACCCCACCGGCTGGACGAATCCGTGGGTGCTCGCCGGACTGATCGGTGGCGCCTTCCTGCTGTTGGTCTTCTGCTTCGTGGAAACACATATCGCGGAGCCCATGTTCAACCTGGCCCTGTTCAAGATCAGGGCATTCGCCGCCGGTAACGTCGCCGCACTGCTGACTGCGATCGCGCGCGGCGGGCTGCAGTTCATGCTCATCATCTGGCTGCAGGGCATCTGGCTGCCCCTGCACGGCTATGCCTTCGAGGACACACCGCTGTGGGCCGGCATCTTCATGCTCCCGCTGACACTGGGCTTCCTGATCGCCGGGCCCGTGTCCGGTTACCTGTCGGACAGGTGCGGCGCCCGCATGTTCTCCACAGCCGGCCTCATCGTCGTCGCGGCGTCCTTCCTCGGACTTCTGGCGCTACCGGTCAACTTCGACTACCGCCTCTTCGCCGCACTGCTGCTGCTCAACGGACTGGGCCAGGGCATGTTCTCCTCGCCGAACACGTCTTCGATCATGGGCAGCGTGCCGGCCGAATACCGGGGAGTCGCCTCGGGCATGCGCTCCACCTTCCAGAACTCGGGCACCGCACTGTCCATCGGCGTGTTCTTCTCACTGATGGTCTCCGGCCTGGCCTCATCGCTGCCCGCGGCGCTCCGCGGTGGCCTCGAGGCACACGGCGTGCCGTCCGGCGCGGCCGAGCATGCCGCATCGCTGCCGCCCGTGAGCACGCTGTTCGCCACGTTCCTCGGCAACAACCCCGTCGAGCACCTGCTCACATCCGGTGGAACCCTCACCCACCTCTCCGCGTCCCAGCACGCCGCCCTCACCGGCCACAGCTTCTTCCCGCAGCTGGTCTCGGGTCCGTTCCAGCACGGGCTGGCGATCGTCTTCAGCGTCGCCGCCGGCATGGCTCTGGTCTCCGCGGTCGCCTCGGCCCTGCGTGGTGGCCATCGCCGCGCGACGGACACCCCTCCGCCGGGCCCCGCCGACCCGCGCCCGGCAGCTCAGCAGCAGCGGCACAACGCGCCTTC
>NZ_JAYWVC010000144.1:0-20809 GCF_036281785.1 Streptomyces chiangmaiensis
AGGCCGACTCAACGCCGAGCACTGGGTTCAGCTGCGGACCACGGATGAAATCGGCAAGTGCCACGGCGAGTTCAGGTTGTGTTCTTCGGTGCGGTTGCGGGGCCGCGCGGTTGCCAGTGCGAGGTCATCACCGCGTAGGCGTGCTCTTGCTGCTCAACGATCTCCCGCTCGTGGCGGCGCAGGGCCTTGTCGTTGTACTCGTAGCCCAGACCGCGGCGGGCGACGCGGCGTTCGGCGCCGGCCTGCAGCTGCAGCTTGCGCCGTTTGAAGGCGACCAGGCTGGGCCGGGCGAAGGCGTAGTCCTGGCCCTTGGTGACCAGGTGCCAGCACAAGGTGGTCATCTTCCGGGCGGTGGCGACGATGGCGACCTGGATGCCGCGCCGCGACTTGATGCGCTGGTAGAACGCGTGCAAAGGCCCCGGGGAGCGGGAGGCGACCCAGGCGGCCTCGACCAGCATGCCCCGAACCTGCGACCGGCCGGTCTTGGTGATCCGGCCGGTGGCGGCCGGCAGCCCGCCGGACTGGCGGACGCGTGGGTTGAGCCCGAAGGAGGCGACCAGCTTGTCCGCGGAGCGGAACCGCGCGAAGTCGCCGACCGCCGCAGCGACCGACAGAGCGACGTTGACGTCGACGCCAGGGATCGTCATCAGCCGATGGATGTCCGCGTCGTCCAGGGCCTCGATTGCGACCTTCCGGTCAAGCTCGGCCAGTTCCGTGCCGTGGAAGTCCAGCTGCCGCAACAATGCGTCGACCGCCTCACGCTCGTCGTCCGGCAGCGGCAGACGCTGCAGCCAGGCCCGGCCGCGGGTGCCGAAGGCGGGGCGGGCGGCTTCGTGCGAAGCCGGTCATGCCGACCGTCTTCGACACCTACGGCACGAACGCCTACACGGCCAGGGACCTGTCCGACCTGCTCGCCGACCGACTCGACGTGATCTTCGCCGAACGCGAGAGCGACTATCGCGGCGTCTACTTCCTTGCCACCCTCGCCGACATGACCCGCCTCCAGGTCCAGCCGAACGACATCCCCGGAGACGACGGCGACGACCTCTACGAGGGCGCAAACCCCGACATGTCGGTACTTTTCCTCGTCACCTCGCCCGCTGCCGCCCGGCCCCTCGACGACGAGCTCTCGGCGGTCGAAGGACTCACCAGGCTCGCATCATCTCGAAGCTGAGCAATTGCTGATCCATAGACATCCGAGCTTGGCAAAACGTCAAGCCGCGAGGGGCTTCGGTGCTGCCATTGGAACGGGAAAGGCCTTGCTCGGATCGAACATCTGGCCGGTCTGTAGGCAGTGGAACAGGCAGCCCAGCAGCCGGTTGAACACGTTGCGCATGGCGGCGGTGTGCCGGTCACCAGCGGCGCGTCGTCGGTCGTATTGCTCCTTGATGAGCGGTGAGGGAAGTGCTCCGAAGATCCAGACGTGTCCGGCGGCCGCCAGCCGCTGGTTCTTGACCCTCCGATGACGGACGAGCCGGCTCTTGCCGCTGGCGATGGTGACGGGTGCGGCCCCCGCATATGCCTTGAGCGCTCGGCCGTCGGCGAAGCGGTCCCGGTCGTCACCGATCTCCCCGAGGATGCGGGCGCCGGTGAGTGGGCCGATGCCGGGGAAGCTGCCGAGGATCTCGGCGTCGGGGTGCTGGGCGAAGGCATTGGCGGCCGCTTCGGCGAGCTCGTCAGCCGCTCGGCAGGCGGCATCCAGCTGGCTCACCAGTGCGAGGGTTTGCCGTCCCATGGCCCTTTCGACGAGCGGCAGTTGGCGGAGGTAGTCGCCGGTGAAGACGGTCCGCAGGCGCTCCACCCAGCCCTCGATGTACCGCTGGCGGCCGGACTTCTTCAGCGCGGCTCGCAGCTGGGACCGGGTGAGACGTGCGGCGGTGGCAGGGTCCGGTGCAAACGGCGAGCACCGCCCGTGCCTCGCGTGAATCGAGGCCGCCGCCGCGGACGTGGAACGCTGCCAGTGCGGCAGGGAAGTACTGCTTGAGGTGGGAGCGTAGTTGGTTGATCAGCTGGCTCCGATTCCATACCGCGTCCTGTTGAGCGCGGGCCAGGACGGCAATCGCCTGGACCAGCTCGGAATCGGCCGGCAGGGGCCGGTGGACGTCCATGTCCGTCCGCAGGATGTTTGCCAGGGTCATCGCGTCGGCGTGGTCGGACTTCGCTCGGGCTGCCCGGTGCCGCTCTCGGTAGCGGGCCACCGCCATGGGGTTGATCGAGTAGACACGGCGGCCGGTCGCCCGCAGGCAGGCGAAGAGCAGGCCGCGCGCAGTCTCCACGGCTACGGGTATCGGCGCGTCCGGAGTGTCGCCGGCCTCCCCAAGAAGGTCGAGCAACTGACGGTAGCCGTCCGCGTCGTCGCGGATACGCCGCTTGGCGACCAGCTTCCCCGCCTCGTCGACCAGGGCCACGTCGTGGTGGTCCTCCGCCCAGTCGATCCCACACGTGATCGTCAACCTCATCGCCCCTTCTCCGCCATTTGCCCAGTTCAAGAGCCTGCGCGAGGCACGCCGCGACCTAATAGGAGGGCTCTGTGGCCCGACATCCGATGAGCAGTTCGTGGCCCCAGCTCACCGCGCGGACCTCGGTCTCTGGACAGAGCTCGTGGCTCGCGTAGTCAGGAGAGATGGCCGTGCGGACGGCTCAGGTCACGATCATGACGTCCTTGCGAGGTGCACGGCGGCGGGGCCCTCTGCCTGTGGAGAGGAGTCCAGCTCCAGGTCTTGATTAGGGGTCACCCATCGCCGTGCACTGCTATTAGGTCTTGACGATTGCTCCGACCGACCACTGCGGACTGGGGTGCCTACACGTTCTGAGTGTGGCCACCCGACAGGTCATGAAACATCCAGGTTGACAGGCTGATCTGGCCGTCACACATCAGTGCTCCACCCTGTCTACATGAATGAGAGCTGAGCACCTCAGAAGGGGAGGTTCTTCATCATGAGTACCGAAAACTCCAGTACAACTCCGCAGTCAGAAACGGTGCAGGTCCTCCAGCAGCTCCCGAATGCGCCGGTCCCCGATAACCCCGAAGCCACGACCGTCGTGATCACTCTGCCGCCCGGCAGCCCGGGTAACCCGCCACACCGGCCCCGGGTTCGGGTACGTGGTCAAGGGCGAGATGATCTTCGAGCTGGAGGGCGAGCCAGAGCGTGTCCTCAAAGCCGGGGAGAGCTTCTATGAGCCGAGCCATGACGTCATCCACTACCAGGGTGCCAACAACCTCTCGGACGGCGAGACCATCTACATGGCCACGATCCTCGGTGTGCCTGTGCAGCCGGTGGTCATACCGGTGAGCGCCGAAGAACTCGAGGCTCGTAAGGACCGCCGGGCACCTCGCCCGCAGCAATTCGGTTGGGGATGCCAGCCGCGTGCCGGCCTCCCCAACTGGCTATCGGCTCACCCCGCTGGGAAGTTCGAGCGGGGTGTTGCGGTCTGGCGCCCGTGCAGGCCCTATTTGCGGGCCACAGCAACCGGCTAAGCGGAACGAACGGGGCCACGCCACCATCATCAACGGGTTGATCGCCGTTACCGCGCTCGGCGGCCGCTACTTCATGCTCGGCGCGACCGATAGCCCGGCAGATGGCATGCGAATACGGAAATTGACGCGGGTCAGGTCCGAGCCGCGTCCACCGACGGCTGTCGAGCCATGCAATCGAACCAACATCGGCATCGCCACCCGCCCTCAGCGGCTTTCAGGCCTGGCTGGCTGCCCTCAGCCGCATCTGAAACGTCGTGCAGCCCTCACTGCGCCTCTGAAAGGAAGCTTTGTGCTGATCGCCGAAGCCGACATCCGAACCGAGCGGCCGAGCCGGTACCTGGCACAGCTGTGCGAGCACTCCAGCGAGATGTGCGGCCACATACGCCACCGGCCCCACCTGCACCACGGTGGCACAGCACCGCCCCAGATCCAGCGCGTCGAATGGACCGACAGGCACGGGACTATCGACCTCGTCGAGGGCCGTTGCATCCTACAAGCCAGCCCCGACTCGCTGACACTTCGTGTCGAAGCCGCCGACCGGGACAGCCTCCAGCGCATCCAGCACCTGGTCGCAGGACGCATGAAGAAGATCGGCAAGCACAATGCACTGCAGGTCACCTGGCGACAGGCCGAAGCCGCCAATCACCAGCCCGATGATCCCGTTACCGCTACTACCGCCTCGGCGGCGAAGAAGGTGGCGCCCCATCCGCGACGCCGGGCGGCGCTCGGCCTCATAGCCGTCATCGCGTTGGTCGTGGCCATCCATCTGAGCCTAGGCGGACTTCTGATGGCGTCCGGTCCGGGGACGCATTGGGTCATCGGAGCCGTTCTAGCAATCATCCTGCTCCATGTCCTCGGCGGCTTCGTCATACGCCGCAGGAAGATTCGCAGATCCTGCTGACCGCACCGTGCGGGAGCTCGGCTTCCACGCCGACCGCCGGGAGCCCGATGGCCGTGAGTTCCGGCAGCAGCGAGGACGCAGAGCCCTGCGGCCACAGGATCGTTCCCGACGAAGGCGGCCGGCGCCGTGTGTGTGCCGGCCGTGTGCTGCTGCAAGCGCTCCTCCAGCCAGGGCCGGTACATGCCGAAAGCCCGTCAAGTGGTCGTTGTCGACACCTCAGCACAGGGCGTCGCCTGCTGTTTTTGAACTTACGGAATCAGCGCCTCTCATCGCTATCTGCACGCGGCCCGCTACGTAATCCCGGTTTTCGGGGGGGTATCTGGTCGGACTGCTGCTGTCCGGCAACGACGTCCCCGAGGGCTCCCGGGTGAGCGACGCGGGTCCATACGGTGGCGCCCTCGGGCGGGACGGAGGTGGCCACCGCCACCACCGCGAGCCGCTGGCTGGGAGGCCGTGGTCAAAGGCCCTGACCCCCTCCACCTCGCGGAGGTCTTCGGGCTCGACGAGAAGACCGCGATGCGCTACGCCCACTCCGCACGGGCCCTGCTGGAGCAGGCCGCCGAGCAGCCATCGCAGTGAAATCCGGTCGACCTGGTTACCCCCTTGAAGAGATCCTTGGGCATGGAGTTCCTCTGCTACCACCGCGACCGGCCCGGCTCCGTGCCGCTGCGCTACGAGCTGCTGGAAGAGCATTGGTCCTACATGGACCAGTACGCGAAGGAGATGATCGCCCGGGGCCCGACTCTCGCCCACGACGGCGACACGCCCACCGGCAGCGTGCACATCGTCGACCTGCCCGATCCGGCCGCTGCCCGCGCGTTCGCCTTCGACGAGCCGAACTACCAGGCCGGCGTGTACCGGGACGTGCTGCTGCGACGGTGGCGCAACACGCTGGGGCGCACCATGTGGGACTTCCCCGGCGGCCGGTCTGGCGGCAACCGGTACCTGGTGCTCGGCCTCGGCACGGGGCAGGCTGCCGACATCGCGGTGCCGCCCGACCGGAACGAGCTGATCGCCTACGGGCCGCTGCTGTCCGACAACGGCGCCACCTGGCTAGGCACGGCGGCGTTGGTCCGAGCGCCGAACCCTGACACGGCACGCGCCATCCTGACCCCAGACCGGTACGCCGACATCGAGGTGCACAACTGGCAATTCGGCGGGCGCCCGTCATAGCCGAGGATGTCCTTCGACATTACCGTCGCAGCCCTTCGGACCGCTCAGCATCCTCGTGTTCCACCCGAACTCACGGATGCATCAGCCTGACGCACACCGGTGGACCCGCTGGTTCGCGTTGAAGAACCTTCCGCGAACTCGCGGGCCTCGACTTCCGAAGCTGCCGCCAAGTGACAAGTAGCTCTCTGTAGCCGGCGTGACGACCTGTTGTCCCTGTTTCCGGCGTTCTGCCCTGACTCTATTGTGCTCGCACCACCTTGGTCTCGGTGTAGTGATCGAGGAAAGGAGCCGCGCGTGCGTCGGGAGCGGGATCCGGAGGACTTGATCGAGGTCTGGACGCTGCTGGAGGAGGAACATGAGCAGCTCCGGAACAAGTCGGGAGTGAACCCGCAGAAGCGACTGCGCGACGCACTCACGGGCTTCGACCAGGCGCTGGAGCTGGGCACCACAGACGGAGTGGAGATCACCAGGAGGCACGGCGAACCGTGGATCAAGGTGTCCCCGCCGGCCAAGCAGGAGGAGCCGGAGAACCTGGTTGCCCTGAAGGCCGCGATCCAGCGCCGCCGGGGAACGATCGACCTGATCGACACCTTCATGGAGGCCGAGTTCGCCACCGGCTTCACCTCCGAGGTCGCCTCGCTGGCCTCCCAGGAGGCGGTCCTACGCGACGTCTTGCGGTGCAGGCTGCTGCTGGAGCTGTTCGCGCTGGGCACCGACATGGGCATCAAGCGGGTGGTGGCCACCGGCAAGACGGCGAGTCCGAGGCGGTCCTGCGCCGGATCCAGCACCTGTCGGGAGGCCGGCTGGGGCGATGCCGGGATGGTGTGGACGTAGTCCGAGGACAGCAGTCCCGGCAGGGCCTTGCCGGACCTGGCCGAGTACTCGTGCACGCGTCGCAGCAGATGCACGGCGTGTTCGGGCCCGGCATGTCCGATGTCGGCGTCGACGACGGCGGCCGTGGCCGCGAGCGCGCTGTGCCGGCCGTCCGGAGGAGAGGTGCGTGGGGAGGCCGCCGTCGCGTTCGCGTGCGTCAGCGCTGCGCGAGCCACATGCTGAAGGTCGTGTGACAGGTGTGGGCGCCCGGTTCGGGCAGAAGCGAGCCTTTCCCCAGTGGGGCGGCGAAGAGCCTGGCGTGCGCATCGGTGACCACGCTTCTGGCGTCACCGTTGGCGGCGAGGAGCTTCGCCATGAGGTCGTCGAGGCGGTACTCCTCGGGGCCGGCCATCTCGAGCGCGCCGAACCGGGGCAGTCCCATAGCGACATGTGCGAGCTCGGCGGCGACGTCTTCCGTTGCCACGGGACGGACCAGCGCGGGCGCCGCGTGGACCCCGTCCGGGCTGGTGTCGGCGACAGCGATGGCCTGGAGGGACTCGAAGGACAGCGGGGCGCGCACGATCGAATAAGGGATCGGAGACTTTCGTACCTGGTACTCCTGGAGTTCTTTCGCGAGGAAGTAACCCGACCGCAGCCGCTGGGCCCCCACCACCGACAGGACCACGTGATGCTCGACGCCGGCCGCGGCCGCCGCGGCCAGGAGGTTGGCCGTTGCGGTGCGGAAGAACCGCAGACCGGCTTCCTCGGTGCGTGCGGGCGCGTCGGTGACGTCCACCACCACTTCGGCCCCCCGCAAGGCCTCTTCGAGTCCCTCCCCTGTTGTCACGTTGACGCCATAGCGACGTGAGACGGGCACGGCCTCCACCCCATGGTCGCGGAGCCTGGCAACCGTTCTGGAGCCGATCAACCCGGTGGCCCCTGCGACAACCACTCTCATCTGGATCCCTTCCAACGAGGGTCATCGACCCCGTGTGCGTCTGGGTGTCGGCGAAGTCAGCCGCGTGCACTACATACGACAGGACTCGCACCACTGTTGTGACACTGAGTGGAGCAGTCTGAAAGCGGCGACCTCTGTCACACATGCCGCACCTCCTCGGTCCTCACTGAGGAGCCGTGCGAGCAGTCAGAAAATGAACGAACGCCGTTCCCGCCAGGGCAACGGCCAAGGGAGGTGCACAGGGTGTCAACCAAGGACTCAGTGGGTGCGGGCGACGACAATGCGCGTTCCGAGCCGTGGATGACTGTGGCGACGATGCTCCGGGGCACCAGCCGCCCGGCACCCCCGAGGGCGCCTCGGGCATGACCTTCCTGAGAGCCGGAACGCGTCGTCATGGCCGGCGAGCCGTTCGGCAAGCCGGGCGGAGGCATGTCCATTACCAGGTCGGCCATACCCGAGCCGATGTGCCGTGCCGGTTCAAGGCTGGCGCCGCACAAAGCAGAAGCACTCCATGGGAGGGCAGGAGAAGCATGAGCGCCATTGCCGTCCGGTCCTGCCTACGGCCGGTGCTGTTTGTGGCCGCAGCGCTGCGAGCGCCCGCCCGACGGCGGGTCCGGGACATAGGAGCCTGGCCGCCGTTCACGCCGGTCACTCCGGGGAAGACCAACCACCCACGACAGAGGTACCGGCGCACTGGTGCTGTATCTCCCTGTGTGCGTCCTGCGGTCACTCACGCGCGACATGCTGAGGCTGGGACGGAGCGTGGGCACCCCCACGCCTGCCGTCAAGGAGCTCTGCGGCCACTTCTGCGAGGGTGCCAATGCGCCTTGGAACCGTCGTGACGCTCCTCATTCATCATCCGTCCAAGACAGCGCCCCGCGGAGAGCACCAAGGACCGGAAGCCGGACAGCCGGTCCGAAGCGGCGCTCGGCCGTCCACCGGTCGGTGCCCGTGCCGATGCCGTGCCGGCCGGTACGGTGTGCCGATCGACAAAGAGATGTGATGTCCCCGACGATTCGCGGGGCTGTGATCCCCGCCGCTGGACTCGGATCCCGGCTGCCCCTGACGAAGGCGACACCGAAGGAGATGCTTCCGGTCGGTGACAAGCCGGTCATCGAGCACACCGTGCGCGAGCTGGTGGACTCCGGCATCACCATCGTGGTCTCCGGCGGCAAGGGCCGCCCGAGCGATCGCAGGGAGGGCCCAGCATGACCGGCACCCAGGTGGAGAGTCCGGACGCCGCCGAGCCCGGCCAACCCCAGCCCTCCGCCGCCACGGCCCGCTGGCGGGCCTGGCTCCTGGAGGGCCTGAGCGAGCGGACGGCTCGGCACCCAGGCCCGCACGCCACCCCGGACGCCGAGCACGAGGGCCACCCCTGGTGGCGGGTCATGTGTCTGACCGGCGTGGACTACTTCTCCACCCTCGGCTACCAGCCCGGTATCGCCGCGCTCGCGGCCGGGCTCCTGTCGCCGCTCGCAACGCTCGTGCTGATCGCGCTGACCCTGCTCGGCGCGCTCCCGGTCTACCGCCGGGTGGTCCACGAAAGCCCGCACGGCGAGGGCTCGATCGCCATGCTGGAGCGGCTGCTGCCGTGGTGGACGGGGAAGATCTTCGTCCTCATACTCCTCGGCTTCGCGGCCACCGATTTCATGATCACGATCACCCTGTCGGCCGCGGACGCCGCCGCGCACGTCGTGGAGAACCCTTTCGCTCCGCACTGGATCCACGGTGCGAACACCTGGATCACCCTCTTTCTGGTCGCCGCGCTCGGCGCCGTCTTCCTGAAGGGGTTCAAGGAGGCCATCGGCATCGCCGTGGTGCTCGTCTGCACGTATCTGACCCTCAACGTCATCGTGCTCGCGGTCTCCGCCTGGGAGGTGCTGAGCCACCCGGTGAGGATCGGCGACTGGACGGACGCGATGACCGCCGAACACTCCTCACCGCTCGCGATGGTCGGCGTGGCGCTCCTCGTCTTCCCGAAGCTGGCGCTCGGCATGTCCGGCTTCGAGACGGGCGTGGCGGTGATGCCGCAGGTCAAGGGCGACCCCACGGACACAGACGTGAACCCGGCCGGCCGCGTCCGCGACACGCGCAAACTGCTCACTACGGCTGCCGTGATCATGAGCTGCCTCCTGCTGCTGTCCAGCCTGGCCACGACGATCCTGATCCCGCAGGAGGCCTTCAAGAGCGGCGGCCCGGCCAACGGACGCGCGCTCGCGTACCTCGCGCACCAGCACCTGGGCGAGGCCTTCGGCACGGTCTACGACGTCGCGACGATCGCGATCCTCTGGTTCGCGGGCGCCTCGGCGCTCGCCGGCCTGCTCAACCTGGTTCCGCGCTATCGGCCGCGCTACGGCATGGCCCCGGAGTGGACCCGGGCCGTCCGTCCGCTCGTTCTGGTCTTCATGGTGGCCGCAGTCGTCCTCACGGTCTGGTTCCACGCGAACGTCGACGAACAGAGCGGTGCGTATGCGACCGGGGTGCTCGTTCTGATGCTCTCCGCGGCGTTCGCCTCGGCGGTCGCCGTGCACCGGCGCGGGCGCCGGGCCGCCGTGCTCGGCTTCGGGACGATCACCGCGGTCCTCGCGTACACCCTGGTCACGAACGTGATCGAGCGGCCCGACGGCATCAGGATCGCGCTGATCTTCATCGTCGCGATCCTGGTGACTTCGTTCGCCTCGCGCGTGCACCGCGCCTTCGAACTGCGCGCGGCGACCGTCATGTTCGACGAGGCGGCGGCCCGGTTCGTCGACGAGGCAGCGACCCGCGGGCCGCTGCGGCTGATCGCCAACGAGCCCCAGGAGCACAGCACCCGGGAGTATCGCGTCAAGGAGTACAGCCAGCGCGAGCAGACCCACATCCCGGACGGCGGCCCGGTGCTCTTCCTGGAGGTCTTCATCACCGACTCCTCGGACTTCACCGCCGATTTGGCCGTCCACGGCGACGAGAAGCACGGGGTACGCAGGCTGCGCGTGGCGGGCGCGACCGTGCCCAACACCATCGCGGCCGTCCTGATGGAGCTGCGCGACCGCACCGGCCAAGTGCCGCACGCCTACTTCAACTGGACCGAGGGCACCCCGTTCAACCACCTTCTGCGTTTCCTGGTGTTCGGGGACGGCGAGGTCGCCCCGGTCACGCGCGAGGTCCTACGCCGCGCCGAGCCCAACCCAGAGCGCCGCCCCCGGATCCACGTGGGTTGACTCGCCCTGCCCCTGCTTCTTCGTGCCCCTCGGCACGGTGACGTCCGTCAGGAGTGCCGTGCCCGGGGCGAGGGAGTCCCAAGTGCTGCCGCGCCAGGCGAGAACGGCGATGGCCGAGGTGGGGAACTTGGTGCGGACGCGGTCCAGGGCGTCCCCCGCGAGTTCGAGGACCAGTTCTTCGAGCCCTGGATTGTCCCGATCACGAGCAACGTCCTCACCTGGGCGGGCACTTCGTACCTGGCCTCCAGCAGATCGGGTACGTCGGCGGCGTAGAGGCGCGGCTCGAGCCGTACGGGCGGCGGGGTGCCCCACTGGGCCGAGGCCAGCTCCCACGTCTGACGGGCGTGGAGGGCGGTTGAGCACAGCGCGAGGTCGGGCAGGCAGTCGGCTCGGCAACCGCGCGCCCGGCGGCCGGGGCGTCTCCGCGGCCACGCGGGGCCAGCGGCCGTTCGTGGTCGGCGACGCCGGCGGGCCAGGCGGACTTGGCGTGCCGGAGCACGACGAATCTGCGCAGCGGGCCCGCTCCGGCACAGGTGATCATGCCCAGGTCCCGATCTCACTGGTCAGGTCCAGGCCGAGCAGCCGGTCGGCGTAGGCGTACGTCTCGAAGCGGGCCCCGTCCGGCATGCCCTCGGCGCCCTCGACGTGCCGCAGTACTTCCAGGACGGCCGGTACGTCGAGGTCGTCCTCCCAGGCGGCGCGCAGCTCGTGCCCCACCTGTTCGGGGATCGGTTTGGAGGGCCGGGTCGCCCAGGTGGCGGTGGCCTCGCGCCAGCGTGTGAGCGTGTCCCGCGCCTCGGTCAGGGTGGCCGTGTAGAGATCGACGGGCCCACGTGCTGCGCCGCCGCTGATCGTGTGGGGGTGGGCGCGCGTCGGCGCCAAGGCTGCTCAGCCCTCTGGCAGAAGCGCGAACAAGGTCAGGTCCCGGATGGGTCACCCGCGCGTTCCTGCCGCATGGCCGGGCGAAACAGCGGCCGAACCCCGGCTCTCAACAACGCTTAGGCGTACGGATCCGTGATCTCCCGTAGCAGCGTCAGCGCCTGGCGTAGCTGGGACATCCGGCGCTTGCCGAGGTGCGCCTCCCACTCCTTCTCGACCTCGGCGACCACGGCCCCGGCCACGGGCTGCGCCGCGAGCGCGCGCTCGGCCAGGCACACCAGCCGGGCCCGCTTGTCGGTCGGGTCCGGCATCCGCCTCACATAACCCGCCCGCTCCAGCTGGTCGACCAGGAAACCCGCCGTCTGCTTGGTGACCTGAGCCTGCTCTGCGAGCTCGGTCAGACGGGTGCCGTTCGGCCCGATGCGCTGCATCACACGGGCCTGGGCGGGCGTGAAGTCGTCAAAACCGGCCTCGGCGAGGGCGGCGAAGACGCGGTTCTCCAGCGCCCGGTACGGGATGAACAGCAGCAGCCCCGTGTTGAGCTCGCTCTCCGCCACCATGCCGACGCCTCCTCGGACTGCTGGGACTCCTTGACGATGGTCAGAGCCGCTGACTAAATTGGTCAGAGAAGCTTACCACTTCAATGGATGGTGATCCCCGTGGGTGCTGTCTTGGAAACCGATGAGCGCTGGCGGATCATCGATCGCGAACGCGGCGAACTGGCCGACATGCTCGCACAGTTGAGCCCCGAGGACTGGGAGCGGCCGACGCAGTGCGACGGCTGGCGAGTGCGGGACGTGGCCGCGCATCTGACGATCGCGCCACGTATGTCGTACGGGGCGGGCCTGCGGGAATTCCTCCGCGCCCGTGGCGACGTGAACCGGATGATCCACGACACCGCTGTCCGCGAGGGCCGGCGCCCGGTCACGGAGATCGTCGCCGAACTCCGCGCGACCGTCGGCTCCCGCCACCTCGCCCCCGGCACCACCCGCCGCGAACCGCTCATCGACATCCTCGTCCACGGCCAGGACATCGCACTCGCGCTCGGCCGCGAGCGGGAGATGCCCGTCGCAGCGGCCGTGGACGCGGCAGATCGTGTATGGACGATGCGCTTCCCTCCGCGGCCCTGGCCGCTACCGCGGGCCCGGCTCGTCGCCACTGACGCCGACTGGTCGCGCGGTGAGGGCGAGGAGATCAGCGGCCCGGTCTCGACGCTGTTGCTCCTGCTGACGGGACGGACACGCTCGACGGCCGATGCGCCGACGTGACCCCTCCAATGAGGACCCCACGCCCCGGACGGCATCGAGGTCCTCGTCGTCACAGACGGCGCCGCTGACACCCAAAGCACGGACACCGGATGAAGCTCACGCTGACCCTCACATCCAAGGCGGGAAGCACTTCGACGTCACACAGCATTGCGCAGCCCGTCAGGCCGGAACTGCGCAACTCCGGAACCCCTGCGCATCTCCTGCGAAAGCCCGGGTCAATATGGCGTAGACCATCACGCCCCTCGCAGTTGACCTTGAGGACGTTCTCCCAGTGCCGCCGGAGGGTCTTGGCATGGATCTTTAATGGTGGAGTCGGGTATTGAAACTGTCTGAATACCCCTGCGGTCAGAGGGGATCGAGGAGCATCAGGACCTCGTCCCGGGTGTCGTCGGGTGCGAGGCGGAGGGCCCCGGGCCAGCGGCCGACCTCACGCCATCCGAGCCGGCTGTAGAAGTCCTCCAGCCCCTCTCCTCCCCGGGCCGCGAGGTGGAGCTGTTCGAGCTCAAGTTCATCGCGGGCGATCTTCCGCAGCTGACGCATGAGAGCGGAGCCGACACCACGGCTGCGGAGTTCGGGGTGGGTCTGAAGGTGGTTGACCGTGCCCCAGTGTCCGACGAGCTGGAAGGGATCGCGGTTGAGGACAACCCATCCGGCAAGAACGTCGTCGAGTCTGGCGGTGATGAGTCGGCTGTGTTGCGGGTGGAGACGGCCGAGGAGCTTGTCTGTGACTGGTGCGACGTCGTCGTCCTGGACGGGCGGGAAGGGGAATCCCGCGGCACCGGCCGAGTTGGTGACCGCGATCCAGCAGTCGATCAGCTGACGTCGGAGTTCGGGAGTGACCGCCTGGGCGTCGGTGATCTGTGCGAGGTCGGGCATGCTTTCGTCCGTCATGAGAAGAAGCATGTCAGCGAGGTCTGACATCGGGATGGGTCAGGCTTTCGAGTTCCGGCGGCTGACCTCGGCCGCGTAGGCGCCCCAGTCTCCGGCGGCGGCTCGCTGCCATTTGAACTTCACCGACGTGTGGGTGGACCTGGCCGGCAAACGCACCAAGTGCGTGCTGTTCTCCTTGCGCATGTCGTACTCGGGCAAGGCAGTGCACCGGGTGGACCTCGGGGTAGTGCCGGCCGAACGCCTCGGGATCGGCCGGCGTCTCGTAGAGGGCGAGGGAGCGGACCGTCATCGTGCCGCCTTCCGGTACTGCACGAGGACGGCGGCGCCGGCCCGCTCGGCCGACAGGCACTCCAGGTCGGTGCGCGGCCCGTCATCGGGGAAGAGTCGTTGGCCGGTGCCGAGGATCGTGGGGGAGGTCAACAGTCGGTATTCATCGATCAGTTCCTCGGACATCAGCGCGTGTACAACGCTCAAGCTGCCCGTGATGATCACGTCGCGCTTCTCGCGCTTGACGGCGTCGACGAGGCTGCTGTCGATGACCCGGGAGTTCGCCCACGCCGAGGTGTCGGTCAACGTGCGGGAGACGACCAGCTTCGGCGCGGCGTTCATCCGCGTGGCGAAAGGGTCGTCTCGTCCGGGCCAGATGAGCGAGAACAACTGCCAGGTCGTACGCCCCAACAGCATGACCCCGTCGTCGAGCGTGCTTCCGAGTTGGAACTTGTCCCCGGCGACCGTCCCGGGACCATGCCGGAACGCCCAGCCGCCGGTCGGCGTTGCACCGGAGCCGTCCGGGTCGGACACGATCCCGTCCAGGGTGATGAACTCAATGACGATGACGCTCATGATGGGTGTCCCTTCGATCGATGCTCACCGGTACGTACCGGCGGCACCGGCGCCACTCATCGCGCCTGACGAAACTCGTCGGAAGAAATCTTCCGGGGCAGGTCGAACGCCTCGAACACGTGGGGATCGGCGAAGACGACGTTGTGCGCGACCCGGCCGCCGGTGACCGTGAAGACCTGCAGTGTGTGCAGCCGATGCCTGCCGCCGGGCTCCGGCGCGTACGCGGCGAGCGCGGGCTGTCCGTTGGCGGTGAGGGGCGTCGTGCCCCAGCCCTTCCCACGCATCCGAAACACGCGGTCCATGAACAGGCCGAAGCCGCGGCTGCCCCGATACCACAGTGGCACCGGCGGCATCTCCAGGACCGCGTCGTCTGTGAGCAACTGCACGAGCGCGGGGACGTCGGCCGCCTCGAACGCCCGCACATACTGCTGGATCACCGCGCGTGCCTCGGGATCGTCCGGCTCCGTGACCTCATCCAGGCCACCCACGTCTGCGAGGGCGGTACGGGCCCGCTGCAGCGCGCTGTTGACGGCCGCGGCCGTGGTCCCCAGTTGCTCGGCGACCTCGGCGGCGGTGAACTCCAGTACCTCGCGAAGCACCAGCACCGCTCGCTGCCGCGGCGGCAGGACCTGCATCGCCGCCACCAGCGCGAGCCGCATGTCGGTCCGTACCTCCGCATCGAACCTTGCGTCGGGGTACGGCTGCAGCCAGGGGATGTCGAACGCCGGCGTGAGCGGCGCCTCGGGATCGCGGCTCGGCGCGCCCAGGCCGGACGGCAGCGGCCGCCGCGCCCGCCCTTCCAGCGCAGTCAGGCATGCGTTGGTCGCGATCCGGTACAGCCAGGTCCGCACGGACGCGCGCGTGTGGTCGTACCGGTCGCGGGCCTTCCAGGCGCGTAGCATCGTCTCCTGCACCAGGTCCTCGGCCTCGTGGAACGAGCCCAGCATCCGGTAGCAGTACGCCACCAACTCACCCCGATACGACTCGAAGTCCACGGGCCCATCATGGCGCACCTGGGCGGCTCACATTCAAGGACGCCGTGAAACCAACGTCTGAGACATCACAGTCAGTGCAGAGAAGGATGTTCGCCTCGCCCTCCCAGGAGGCCTTCCTCCAAGGCCACGTCGAGGCGTTCCAGGCGGTCAGCGGGATCCCCCACCGGCACATCCGCTATGACAAACTGCGTCCGGCGGTCCGTCAGGTCTGCTTCGGCCGCAACCGAGTGGAGTCCACCCGCTGGGTCGCATTCCGCTCTTGGTATGCCGCAACCCCCTTCTACTGCCTGCCGGGCCAGGAGGGGCGCGCATGACAAGGGCGGGGTGGAGAACGAAGGCGGACGCTTCCGCCGCATCTACGCCCTCAACGGCCAGGGCCGCCACCCAGAGGCCGAGACGCTTGCCCGCTCGGCGCTCGCTACCCCGCCCGCATCGGGCCGGCTCGGCCTGGCCCGCAGTCTCAACGGCCAGGCCCGCCACGAGGAGGCTCTCGCTGAAGCGGAGCGCGCCGACGAGTTGCGCCACAGCCTGTCCGAAGAGCAGCGCCGCCCCGAGAACGGTGCCGTCGAGCTGGCCGTGGTCACCGCCCTCCTGGGGCTGGGCCGCAGCACCGAGGCCCTCACCCAGGCCGCGGCCGCCCACGGCACCTGCCTGGCCACCTTCGGTCCAGCCCACCGCCGCACCGCCGAGGCACGGGAGCTGCTCGACCGAATCGATGGCGCCTGACCGGCCGCGCAACGCCACCGTCTACACGGCTGCACGCCGCATCATGGGCAGCTCACCCGCCACCGCGATACGCCGGGCCCGTGCTGAGCGTCGTGGTTACTCGGCGTCGAGCTGGTGGTCGGCCCAGACGTAGCTTTCGGGCAGCAAGTCGGTGATGGGGACGGTTCGGGCGCGGTCGCCTTCGCCGACGATGACCTTGAGGGCGGGGAAGTAGTCGAGAAGGACCTGACGGCACCGGCCGCACGGGGGAACAACCCCCCGGTCGCGGTCGCCCACGGCGACGATCGTGTCCAGGTCGTAGGCGCCCTGGGCGGCTGCCGCGCCGATGAGGACCAGCTCCGCACACGGTCCTCCCGTGAAGTGGTAGGCGTTCACCGCAGTGATGATCCGGCCGTCCTGGGCGCGGGCTGCGGCTGCCACGGTGTGGTTGTCACCCCGGCAGCGAGTGCGAGCCACGTGCGCCGCGGCCTGGATGAGTTCGTGATCGACATGGTGGGTCTGCGTGGTCATCTTCTCTGCCTTCGTCAGGTGTCAGGCGACGTTGGCCCGGGTGACGATGGTGCGCAAGCGAATATCGGCGGTGTGCTTGTTCCGCCACATGATGTAGCGGCGGATCATGCACGCCGCACCACGTCCATGATCCGCCGGTAGTCCTCGGGCATGACTGCCTCGTCCATGAGAGCTACACCCCAAGGCGATCGCACCGGCCTGCCCGCCCTGGCGGTCATGCGCTCCCAGCAGTGGCCCGCACCCACTGGCCGACCGACGCTGTCTTCACTAATCCCAGCCTATCGACCCAGGCAACCCGCCTGTTGACGTCGACTAGATACTGAGTGTAGACACTGAGGTATGACAGTCCCTCTGGCACTCCTCGGACTCCTCGAACGGGAGTCGAGCCACGGCTACGACCTCAAGCGCGACTACGACACCTATTTCGGCCGGGGTAAGCCGCTGCCCGCCGGGCAGGTCTACTCGACCTTGGGCCGCCTCGCCCGCGACGGGAAGGTCCAGGTCGGCGAGACCGAGCCCGGGTCGGGGCCGGACCGCAAGCGCTACGTGATCACCGAGCTGGGGGTCACGCAGGTCGAAACCTGGCTGACCGAACCGGTCGCGGGTGAACCGCACCTGCAGACGGTGCTGTTCACCAAGGTCGTACTGGCGCTGCTGCTGGAGCGCGACCCCCGCGCGTACCTCGACATCCAGCGCGCCGCCCACATGGAGCGGATGCGGGAGCTGACCGAACTGCGGCGGACCGGCAGCACGATCGACTCGCTGCTCGCCGACCACGGCGTGTACCACCTGGAGGCCGATCTGCGGTGGATCGACCAGACCGTGGCGCGGCTCGCCGCCCTGACAGCGGAGGTGCGCTCATGAGTTCGGACGAAGGCTTCCTCGTGGAAGCGCGGAACGCCGTCCTGTCGTTCGGGCAGACGCCCGCGCTGCAGGGTGCGAACCTCTCCGCCCGTGACGGCGAGATCCTCGCCGTCACCGGCCCGAGCGGATCCGGCAAGTCCACGCTGCTGCACTGCCTGGCCGGGATCCTCGTACCCGACTCCGGCGAGATCTGGTTCGACGGCCGCCGCGTCGACACCCAGCGCGAGCCCGAGCGCAGCGCGTTACGCCGGGATCACTTCGGCTTCGTCTTTCAGTTCGGTCAGCTCGTCCCCGAGCTGACCGCCGAGGAGAACGTCGCCCTGCCGCTGCTGCTCGCCAAGTCACGCAGGGCGAGCGCGCTGGCCGAGGCCCGGCCGTGGTTCGGGCGGCTCGGCCTGGAGGGTCTCGAGGGGCGCCGATCCGGAGAACTCTCCGGCGGGCAGGCACAGCGTGTCGCCCTGGCCCGCGCCCTGGTCTCCCGGCCCAGGGTGCTGTTCGCCGACGAGCCGACCGGGTCGCTCGACTCGCTCACCGGCGAGCGCGTGATGGACCTGCTGGTCGCCTCTGTGCGCGAGGAGGGCACCACCGTCGTCCTCGTCACCCACGAGCCGCGGGTGGCCGCCTTCGCGAGCCGCGAAGTCATCGTCCGCGACGGCAAGGTGACACCGCTGTCCGTCGGACGGCTCGCCTCGTGATCCGCCTCGGCCTGCGCCTCACCCTGAGCGGCGGCAGGGAGGCCGCCGCCCGTCTCGCCGTCATCGCGGCCGCCGTCGCCCTCGGCGTCGGCCTGCTGCTGAGCATCCTGGCGGCCATCAACGCCACCGCCACCCAGAACAGCCGGAACGCCTGGCTCAACACCGGCTCCGGCAAGAGCGCGTCGAGCCAGTCGGCGGCAACGGCGGACACGGACCCGCTGTGGTGGCTGCTCAGGGCGGACCACTTCGACGGCGAGATCATCGGCCGCGTCGACGTCGCTGCCACCGGTCCGAACTCCCCGGTCCCACCGGGCCTTTCACACCTTCCCGGACCGGGCGAGTTCTACGTCTCACCGGCCCTGGGTAAGCTCCTGCACTCCACCCCGGCCGCCGAACTCGCCGACCGCTACCCCGGCCACGAGGTCGGCACGGTCGGCAAGGCGGCGCTCCCAGGCCCCGACTCCCTGGTCATCGTCATCGGCCACAGCCCCGACCAGCTCGCAAAGCAGCACGACGCCACCCAGGTCACCTCGATCACCACCATCACCCCCAGTGCCTGCAACGGCACGAACTGCGAGGTCAGGGCGGGCATCGACAACAGGGGCATCAAGCTCATCCTCTCCGTCGCGGGTACGGCCCTGATCTTCCCGGTGCTCATCCTCATCGGCACGGCTACCCGGCTGGCAGCCGCCCGCCGCGAGCAGCGCTTCGCCGCGATGCGCCTGGTGGGCGCCACGCCACGGCAGGTCTCGATGCTCTCGGCCGTCGAATCGACGATCGCCGCGGTCATCGGCACGGCCGTCGGCTTCGGACTCTTCTACCTGTTCCGTACGCAGCTGGCGGCGATCAACCTCACGCGAACGCCGTACTTCGCCAGCGACCTCACACTCCGGACCAGCAACATCCTGCTCGTCGCCATCGCCGTCCCGGTGGGGGCCGCGATCGCGGCCCGGATCGCCCTGCGCCGCGTGCAGATCTCCCCCCTCGGGGTCACCCGGCGCGTCACGCCGCGCCCGCCGCGGGTCTACCGGGTGGTCCCGCTGGCCGCCGGCATCGCCGAACTCTCGTACACCATCGGCCGGGTACCCAGGAGTACCAACGGCCAGATCTGGATCTTCGTCCCGGGAATCCTACTGGTCCTGACCGGACTCGTCATCGCGGGCCCCTGGCTGACCATGGTCGGAGCCCGCGTACTGGCCCGGCTCACCAGCCGGCCCGCGCTGCTCGTGGCGGGTCGGCGGCTCGCAGACGACCCGAAGGCCGGCTTCCGCGCGGTCAGCGGGCTGGTCCTCGCCCTGTGCGTCACCAGCGCGGCCGTCGGGATCATCGGCTCGCTGAACGCCGAGCGCAGCATCCCGAAGGGCAGCCCGGCGGTCGCCGGCGCCCTGGTCGCGGACTACGTCCAGGGGATCAACCGTTCTTCGGGGGAGTTGGTCGGAAGCGTGCCCCCGCCCTCGGAGGCCGCGCTCAGCGACCTGAACTCCGTACCGGGCGTCAAAGGCGTGCTGATGATCCATACGAACCCGCTCGGCACCACGGACCCGGCCTATCACGGCCCCCAAGGCTCCTCGACACCGCCGATGGCCGGCCTGGCCTCGTGCGCCGAGCTCGCAAAGATGCCGGCCTACAGCACATGCGCCTCCAGAGCCGAAGCGGCGTCGGTCACCCAGAACTACAGCACCTTCGGCACGTACTACTGGGAGCACTGGCCCACGGCATGGCCCGCCGCCGCCATCTCCGCCCAGCGCCTCGCCCGCCTCTCGGTCCAGCAGATCGTCGTGGCCACCAACGGTTCGACGTCGGCGATCGAACGCGCGCGCACCATCCTCGCAAACACGTATCCCGACCAGGACGTCCCATGGACCGTCCGCGAGGACCATGCCGAACGTGGCGCACAGCTCGCCGGATACCAGCAACTGGCCAACGTGGTCATCCTGGTCAGTTTCCCCATCGCCGGCTGCAGCCTGGCGGTGAGCGTGGCCGGGGGCCTGCGCGACCGCAAGCGTCCCTTCAGCCTGCTGCGGCTGACCGGCACACAGCTCGGGGTGCTGCGGCGGGTGGTGCTTCTGGAGAGCGCGGTCCCGCTCCTGGTGGTCGCCGTCGTGGCGATCGGGATGGGCTTCCTGGCTGCCCAGCTGTTCGTGCAGGCCCAGTTCAGGTACTCGATCCGGGCACCGGGGATCCAGTACTACGCGATCGTGCTCGCCGGACTCGTCGCCTCGCTGGGGGTCATCGCATCCACGATGCCGCTGCTCAAGCGCATCACGGGACCCGAAACGGCACGCAACGAGTAGCAGGAACGACGACGGCTCGGACCGACTGACTGCAGCCAGTCCGAGCCGTCCCTCTTTCAGGGCCGCGGGATCGCGAGCTCGTACTCGAGCACGGCGGAATCCAAGGAGGGCACCAAGACGGCGTTCGCTGACCCCACCAAGGCGACTTGAACTGGCCCCATCGGTTACCGTGCTGGCCGCGACCACACACGACAACGCCGCGGGCATCGCCCTGCTCGACCAGGTCGCCGAGCACGCCGGAGAAACGGCGCCCCCCGCGACCAGCAGCCCTGTCCCGAAGCTGACCCAGAAACGGACATCAGCTCAACGAAGCGCCCGCTG
>NZ_JAYWVC010000145.1:0-20688 GCF_036281785.1 Streptomyces chiangmaiensis
TTGGACGATGAGCCGGTCGAGTTCGTCGAACTGCGTGGTGAGATGGTCGACATTGCCCAGCAGCACCCGCGGCAGCCGGGCGTGGTGGTCCTCGAACTGCCCGGTGAGCCGCATCCGGCAGCGATGCGGCGCATCTTCGTAGCGGAACGGTGCTTCGCCGAACTCGCCAACCGCAAGCTCCGCCGACCGCAGCGTGGCCGCGATCTGCGCCGTACGCCACCAGCTTCGAACCACTTGGCGGACTCCAACCGCGCTGCCTCCTGCTTCTCCTGCTCGGCAGGCGTCGGCCCGCCCCCTTGCGTATGCCGCACGAGGACGTCATACCGCAGGGATCACAGCCCGTCACGACCACTCGAACAGCGCGCGGATTCAAGCTGAGTGGTCGTGCACCGCCTCCGGCCAGTGCGCCGCGCGGTATTCCCTCGGCCGCATACCTTTCATGCACCGGAAGCGGCGGTTGAAGTTGGACAGGTTCTGGTAGCCGCTGCGCGCCCCGACCGCCGTGATGGGCAGCTCCGTGGCCGTGAGCAGCCGGCAGGCCGTCTCGATGCGCAGCTGGTTGACGTAGTCGGTCAGCGTACGGCCCATGGTGCGGCGGAAGAAGCGGCTGAAGGACGTCGGCGCCATGTGTGCGATCGCGGCGATGCTGGCGAGTTCGACCGGCCGGGTGTGGGTGCGCTGCAGGTGCTGGCATACGTCGTCGATGCGGCGGCGGGCCTCGTGGTCGGGGTTGGGGGCGTAGCCCGGCCCGGTGAGCGGCACGGCGTTAGTGCACTGGGCGAGCTGGCTGAGGACGTCGAGCAGGGCGACCGTGGCGGTTGCGCTGTCGCCGAGCCGCGGCAGCCCTGTGAGCTGCTCGCGGACCGGTTCCGGCGCGGCGGCGAACAGCAGACCCCGCCTGGCCCGTTCGAGCATGGCGGCGAGGGCCCGGAACTGGGGCAGCGCGAAGAAGTCCGGGCCGAGGAAGTCGTGGCGGAACTGCGCCACGGCTGCGTCCGCCATGCCGCCCTCGTACGGCTCCGAGGCGAAGGTGTGCGGCAGGTCGGGGCCGAGCAGCATCAGATTGCCGGGCTGGTAGGGCTCGACGGTGGTACCCACATAGCGGGTGCCGGAGCCCTCGGTGATCAGCACGAGCTCGTATTCGGCGTGGTAGTGCCAGCCGAAGTCGAAGGCTTCTTCTCGCCGGATGAAGCACTTGAAGGTGGTGTCATCCGGAAGACTCCACCGCTCCTGGCGCGGTCTCACGCCGGCAGCGTATCCCGCTCAGGGGCGTCGGTGACAGGGCTAACTGAGTACCGGAACCGGGCAAGGCAGGTGTAGTCCCGGGCGGCACCCGCTGCGACGGTTGACCCTGGCAGCCGGCACTGCCGATGACGGCGGCCTACGACACCCGAGCGATACCGAACAGGGAGAACTGCGCATGACCGCCACCACGGAGTCCCGCATGTCCGAGCTGGACCTTCCCTACGAGGGCCTGTCCTCAACCGCCACCGCCGACTTCAACCGGGACGGCTTTGTCCACCTCTCTGGCGTGTTGTCGCCGGAGGTGATCGCGGAGTACGAGCCGACGATCACCTCCGAGGTGATCCGGTTGAACAGCCAGCACCTGCCACTCGCGGAGCGCGACACGTACGGTAAGGCGTTCCTGCAGGTCACGAACCTCTGGCAGCACAACGAGAAGGTTAAGGAGCTGGTGTTCTCCCGGCGGCTTGCGAAGATCGCCGCCGAGCTGCTCGGGGTGCACGCGGTTCGGATCTACCACGACCAGGCGCTGTACAAGGAGCCGAGCGGGGGCATCACGCCGTGGCACGCGGACCAGTACTACTGGCCGCTGTCCTCCGACCGCACCCTGACGGTCTGGCTGCCGCTGCAGGAGACGCCGCTGGAGATGGGCCCGCTGGCCTTCGCCCGCGGCAGCCACAACTTCTCGTACGGCCGCGACCTGCCCATTTCGGACGAGTCCGAGGCCCGGCTGAAGCAGGCCGTGGCCGAGCAGAACTTCGAGGACGTGGTGGAGCCCTTCGCCCTCGGGGACGCCAGCTTCCATCGCGGCTGGAGCTTCCACCACGCGGGCCCGAATCGGTCCACCGTGCCCCGCCGCGTGATGACGGTGATCTACATGGACGCCGACATCCGGCTCGCCGAGCCGACCAACGAGCACCAGCACGGTGACCGGTCTTGGCTGCCCGGCACCGAGGTCGGCCAGGTCGCGGACACCCCGCTGAACCCGGTGTTGTACGACGGCAGTCACCGCTGACCAGCTCCGCCGAAGGCTGCCGAACCCGTCGTATGGGGCGGGTCCGGCAGCCTTGCGCGTTCCCCCTCGGCGCGCGTGTGCCGGTGCCGACGCGGCGGCGGGTCAATCCACCCGGCACAGCACAGGATTCAGCGGTGTGTCCGCCACCTCGCCCACGCGGGCGCCGGGCATGCAGAAGTCGAGGTCGCCGCGCTGCTGCTCGTTCGCCGGCTCGGCGACCTTCATCTCCGCGTCCATGTGAATCACGGTCATCACCCGACGCGGGACCCTGCTGTAGTTGGGGCCGGCGCGGTGGAAGGTCCAGCCCTGGTGGAAGCTCACCTCGCCTGCTGCAAGGCAGCCTCCCCTGTATCGCCGATCTCCATGTCGCGGCCGCAGGAAAAGGTGTGACTGCCCGCCACAAAGACGAGCGGACCCATCTCCAGCGGCATCTCCTGCAGCGGAATCCATACGGTGCAGATGCAGTCGCTCACCAGCGGCCAGTAGTACGGGTCGGCGTGCCACTGGGTGATGCCGCCGGACGGCTCCTTGTACAGCGCCTGGTCCTCGTACAGACGCACGGCCTCCACCCCCATCAACTCGGCCGCGATGCGGGCCAGTCGCTGGGAGAAGACCATCTCGCGGATCCGCTCGCTGTGCCGCCAGACATTGCTGACTTGGAGGAACGCCTTGCCATAGGTGTCCCGCTCGGCAAGGGGCACGTGCTGGGTGTTGAGCTCGCGGATCTTGCTAGTGATCTCCGGCTCGTAGGCCGCGATGGTCTCCGGGCTGAGCACGCCCGACAATCGGATGAACCCTTGCTGTTCGAACCGCTCGGCGGCGTCCTCGGGCAGGGTATGGGAGGTGTCGAGCTCGGTTGTGGCTGCGGTAGCGGGCATGGGGCGCACTCTAAGACTGATGCCGCCCTCGCCGAGCGCGTCCAGCACCGCACCTGTCACCGGCGGCAGCGTCGCCACGTGCGGGGCGGCTCCGGGCAGCTGCACATCCAGTCCTCGAGCAGCGCCGCCGTCTCCGGGGATGCCTCGGCCATGAGCACCGAGCCGAAGAACACCACACTCACCTTGCCGCCCGCTGCGTCCGGCCCGGCCAGCCCGGTCCTGCGGGCGCCGACACCCGCGTACGCGGCCCGGGGGCCGGCGAGTGGCGGCGCCCCGCCCTCCCGGCGGCTGAACCAGTGGTTCAGCTCGGTCGCGCTCCGCTTGCCGTAGAACTCCGTCAGCGCCTCGGTCAGCACGGTCTGCGGGCCGAGGCCGAGTTCGGCGAGATAGACCGCCCGCCGCGCCTCGTGGGCCAGACCGCTGCCGCCGAGGTGGTGCTGGGTCCACAACCCCAAGTCCCAGGGCGCGCCGTCGCGGCCGCGGGGCGCGACCGCCCCGGCCGTGCCCGCCTGGATAACCACTCCGACGCCGGACGGCTCGCCGCAGCGGATCGCGGCGTAGCCATCGTTGAGGACGCTGCCGCGGCGCAGCGTCGGGTACCGGGCTGCGAGCTCCGCCTCCCAGAACACCCGGTCCTCCGGCCGTCGACGCCGGCGAGTCGGAAGGCGGCGGACGTCACGGCGTCGATGTCCGCGACGGCCGCCGCCACCTCGGTGGCGGCGGCCTCGGGCGAGGCGGCCCCATAGATGTCGCCGCACCCGCCGCGCCCGGCACCGACGATCGTCCCGTCCGCCGTGCACAGCAGGGCAGCGGTCTTGGTGTTGCCGCCGTCGACGCCGAGGTACACGCGCGCGGTGGCGGTCACGGCAGAAGCCGCTGCGGCAGCCACTTGCGGTGCGCCACTGCCAGCTCGTCGTACATCGCCTCGTACCTGCTCGTGCAGACCGCCCAGACGTGGCACCGGGTCGGCCGCGCCCGCCGCGGCCCAGTTGTCAACCGTGGCGCGGGCAAACTAGGCTGAATGCGCTTCCACAGTCAGACGGCGCAGGTCTCCGAAGATCTCAGCAGGTATCGAGGGCGGCGGCTCCATCATGGGTGATCCCACCGTTTACGACGTCGCCGAGCGCGCCGGTGTGTCCATCGCGACGGTCTCGCGCGTCTACCGCAGCTCCGACTCGGTGCGGGCCGCGACGCGCGAGAAGGTGCTTTCCGCCGCGCACGAGCTGGGCTATGTGCCCAGTGCGAGCGCGCGGGGGCTGGCCAGCCGGGCCACCGGGGTGCTCGGGCTGTGCTTCCCCGACTTCGCCGATCCGGAGGCCGAGGGGACGGCGCTGGACGCCGACGAGGCCGAGCTGAGTTTCTACGGCGACGAGGTCATCCGGGGGATGGAGCGCGCCGCGAGGCGGCACGGGTATGCGCTGCTCATCTCCGCCGCCCATGCCGACCGGGCGGGCGAGGTGCTGTCGGACGTGGCCGGCCGGGTCGACGGCCTGGCGATCCTCGCTCAGGACGTCCCGCCGGCGGTGCTCGACGTCGTTTCGCGGCGGCTGCCGGTGGTCGTGCTCGCGGGGCGGGTGTCGCCCGGTCTCGACCGCATCGAGGTGGCCAACTTCGACGGCCAGTTGGAACTCACCCGGCACCTGATCAACAGCCACGGACTAACCGACCTGGCGTTCGTCGGCGGAGCCGAGGACTCGCCGGACGCGGAGGCCCGTTTCCGCGGCTTCCAGGCGGCCCATCTCGCGACGGGGCTGCCGCTGCCCGAGCGCCCCGCCGCGCGGGGCGACCTGACCTTGGTCTCCGGGCGCAAGGCCGCGGTGGAGCTGCTGGACCGGGAGGGGCCGCTCCCGCAGGGCCTGATGTTCGCGAACGACCAGATGGCCGTGGGGGCGCTCCAGGCGCTCGCCGAGCGGGGGATCGGCGTGCCCGCAGACCTCGCCATCACCGGGTTCGACGGTATTCCGCTGAGCCGTCAGGTCAGCCCGGCGCTCACCACTGTCCGGCAGCCCATGAGCCGGCTCGGCGAGGAGGCGGTGGAGTTGCTCGTCGCGCGGTTCGCCGACCGTGGCCGCCCGACGGTCTCGCGCAGGCTGCCGACCGCTCTGGCCCTGCGCGCCAGCTGCGGGTGCGGGGTCTAGCCCCGCACCCGACCAGTCCACGGCACCTGGCGCGGATACCCGCACGGGCGGTCATCGTCCAGCCGTGCATCGCCGCGGTGACGCAGCCCGTGCGTCCCGTGAACCCTTCCGGTGTACGGCAGCCTGCGCCGCCCGTCATATGACGGCCCGCTGCGGGCAAGGTTTCGGCGGGTTTACGAAAGCGTTACCAAGCGCCTCTTGTGTCGTCGGAGTGCCTCCTGGAAGGTGATGTATGCGCTTACAACATGGGTACTCAAGGAGGAGCCCGCATGTCTCGTAATGCCTTGTCAGGTACCACCATCGCCGCAACCGCCGTGGTCTTGTCGCTCGGGCTGACGGCCTGCAGCAGCGGAGACGGCGGCCAGGTGGGCGTGGACGCCAAGCAGACCCTCACCGTGTGGGCCATGGGTGAGGAGGGCAAACGGGTCGCGGACGTCGCCAAGAAGTTCAACGAGAAGCACCCGGACATCACCGTCAAGGTAACCCCGATCGGCTGGGACGTCGCGCATCAGAAGCTCGTCTCCGCCGCGGCCGCCGACCGGCTGCCCGACATGGCGCAGCTCGGCTCGACTTGGATGGGCGAGTTCATCGACCTGGGCGTGCTGGAGCCGGTGGACACGAAGGCGTTCAAGGCGGACGACTTCTTCCCCGCCGCCTGGAAGGGCGGCGAGAAGGACGGCGAGGTCTACGGCGTGCCGTGGTACGTCGACACCCGCGTCCTCTACTACCGCACCGACCTGGCCAAGCAGGCCGGGGTGACCAAGGCGCCGGAGACCTGGGCCGACCAACTCGCCCTCGCCGAGGCGTTCAAGAAGCTCGACACCACGAAGTGGGCCTTCTCCCAGCCCGCGGGCGGCCAGGGCTCCTGGCAGAACTGGGCGCCGTATCTGTTCTCGGCGGGCGGCACCATCATGGACAAGGACGGCAAGCTTGCACTGGACTCGCCCGAGGCGGTCACGGCGCTCACCGAGTACGCCAAGTACTTCGACAAGGGCCTGTCGAAGAACACCCCCGCCGCCCCCGGATATGACGTGATCAAGGACTTCGGCGGGGGCAGCGTGCCGATGTTCGCCTCCGGCCCCTGGATGGTGCAGAACATCGCCGACCAGGCCCCGCAGATCGAGGGCAAGTGGGCGGCGGTCCCGCTCCCGGCCGGCAAGCAGCCCGCCTCCATCATCGGCGGCGCCGACCTCGTCACCTTCGAGAGCAGTGAGCACAAGGCCGCGGCCCAGGAGTTCACCAAGTTCCTCACGAGCACGACGACGCAGGCGGACTGGTACGAAATGGCCAAGTCGCTGCCCGCCAACAAAAACGCCTGGGACGAGCCGGCGCTCAAGAACGCCGATGTGGACGTTTTCAAGAAGGCGCTGAACAGCGCCGGGGAGATCCCGCCGCTGGCGCAGTGGGAGCAGGTCGCCCACGAGATCGACGTCACCCTGGAGAAGCTCGCCAAGGGCGGCGACCCGGCTGCGCTCGCAGGGCGGCACACCGCTGCGGCCTGACCGGCTCTCCCGGCACAACCTCGCCGGCTGGCTATACTCGACGCCGTTCCTGGCGTTCTTCGTCACCTTCATGGCGTTCCCGATCGTGGCGACGCTGGTGATGAGCTTCACCGACTTCGGTCTGCGCAACGTCACCAACCCGTTCGACGCGAAGTTCATCGGCCTGGAGAACTACTCCAAGCTGTTCGGGGACGAGCAGTTCCTGCAGGCGCTGTTCAACACCGGCTACTTCGTGGTGCTCGGCGTACCGCTCACCATCGGCAGCGGCCTGCTGGCGGCGGTGCTGCTGAACTCCGGCATCGAGCGGTTCCGTACCTTCTTCCGGGTCGGCTTCTACGCCCCGGTAGTCACGGCCATCGTCGCTGTCGCCGTGGTGTGGCGCTTCGTCCTCGACCCCAGTGAGGGCCTGATCGCCGGGCTGGCTCGCGAGGTGGGGCTCACCGCCCCCGACTTCCTGGGCTCCGAGCTCCTCGCCATGCCGTCACTGATCGCGATGGCGGTCTGGCGCAACATGGGCACGGCGATGGTGCTGTTCCTCGCCGGACTGCAGGCGATCCCCACCGAGGTGCGGGAAGCGGCGAAGCTCGACGGTGCCGGCGCCTTCCAGGAGTTCCGCAGGATCACCGTCCCGCTGCTGCGGCCCACCATGCTCTACGTCACGGTGATGACGACGATCGGCTTCCTCAACGTCTTCGAGGAGCCGTTCGTGATGACCAACGGCGGTCCCTCGGACAGCACGCTCACGGTCTCCCTCCTCATGTACCGCGAGGGCTTCAACTTCTTCCACATGGGCTACGCCAGCTCGATGGCCTACACCCTGTTTGTGATCATCCTGGCCGTCACGCTGCTCCAACTGCGGCTGCTGAAGGACAAGACCAAATGAGCGCCACAACCGAAACGAGTGCCACCACCGCTCCCCGCAACGGGTACGCGGTGCGGGACCGCCGTACCCGCCTGACCAGGGGCGTCACCTACGCACTGCTCAGCCTTGGCCTGCTGATCACGACCGCGCCGTTCCTCTGGATGGGCCTGTCGGCGTTCAAGACGCCCCAGGACCTCTCGGCGAGCCCGCCGGTGTGGATCCCCACCGAGTGGACGCTGGCCAATTTCAGCAAGCTGTTCGACCTCCTAGACGTGCGCCTCTACTTCTTCAACTCGGTGCTCGTCGCGGTCTTCGTCACCCTGTGCAACCTGCTGTTCTGCTCCATGCTCGGCTACGCCCTGGCCAAGCTGAACTTCGCGGGTAAGAAGGTGATCTTCGGCGTCGTTATGGCGGCCCTGATGGTGCCCGGCAATCTGATGCTGATGCCGAAGTTCGTGATGATGAGCAAGATGAACCTCATCGACACCTACGCGGCGCTCATCCTGCCGTTCGCCGCCGGTGCCTTCGGGGTCTTCCTGATGCGGCAGTTCATGTCGACTGTCCCCGACGAGCTGCTGGAGGCCGCCCGGGTGGACGGGGCCCGCGAGTGGTACATCTTCTGGCGGATCGTGATTCCCCAGGTCAAGCCCGCTCTGGCGACCCTGTCGATCTTCGTCTTCCTCGGCTCGTGGAACAACTTCCTGTGGCCGCTGGTCGCCACCAACGACGCCGGCAAGTACACGCTCCCGGTGGCGCTGGCCACCTTCGCCACCGACCCGACCAAGGCCAACGGCTCCAACGGTGTGCTGATGGCCGGCGCGTTCCTCGTTGTCCTGCCGGTGCTCGCCGTCTTCATCGTGCTGCAGCGTTACTTCACGCAGAGTATTGCCACGGCGGGCCTCAAGTAGCCGACGTGCCCCCTGATCCGTACGGGGCCGGCAGCAACCTGACGGCTGCCGGCCTCGTACCACCCACCGCCACGCGAACGACCCCTCTTCCATACCACTGCCTTGCCGGGCACCGCCCTGCCCTGCCCGGCCACGCACCACCCCGCGCACACGTCATCTGCTGTCAAGGGAGTTGGATCGCTCCATGCACCGCCGTACCTTCCTCGCCGCGACGGCCGGCGCCACCGGCGCCCTCGCGCTCGGCGCCGCCCCCGCGTACGCCCACCGGCGCCCCTCGCAGGACCCCGAGGCCCTGCTCACTCGCTGGTTCGCGGACACCTACCGCTCGCTCGAGGCGATGGTCGCCGACAGCGGCCTGCCCGCCGACAACATCAAGCTCGGCGGCGAGCGGCCCGTGCTCACCGAGAACACCTCCACCACCAACATCGGCTGCTGGCTGTGGTCCACCGTCGCCGCCTCCGGGCTCGGGCTGATCAGCGAGCGCGAGATGCACCGCCGCCTCGCCCGCACTGTGACCACCATCGAGAAGATGGAGCGGCTGCACGGCTTCTGGTTCAACTGGTACAACACCTTCACCGGCGAGGTCCTCGATGCCTGGCCCGGCAGCGGGGCGCCCGTCAACCATCTGCTGTCCACTATCGACAACGCCTGGCTCGACGTGGGCCTGCGCATCACCGAGGACGCCGACCCCGCCCTGCGCGGCCGGATCCGGCGCCTGCGCAAGGACATCGACTGGTCCTTCTTCTACACCCCGTACGACCCGGCCGACCCGGTCGCGGGCCCCGGCCACATGCGCACGGGCTTCCGCGTCAAGGACAACGCCCTCACCCCCTATTTCTACGGCGCCCTCGTCTCCGAGACCCGCATGGCCGGGTACCTCGGCATGGCTGACGGCTCCGTCCCCGGTGAGCACTACTGGCACATGCTGCGCACCTTCACGCCCGAGCAGAGGCAGGAGATGCCGCCGGGCGGCGGCTGGGTCACCCGCGACGACGTGCGCTACTTCAACGGCCACTACATCTACCGCGGCCGCAAGCACGTGCCCGGCTGGGGCGGCTCACTGTTCGGCGCCCTGATGCCGGAGCTGTTCGTGCCGTCGACCCAGTGGTCCGGCTCCTGGCGCACGAACCTCACCCACCACGCCATGGGCCACCGCGACCACGGACTCCTCGACGCCGAGTACGGCTACTGGGGCTTCTCCCCGGCCAACGTCCCCGAGGGCGGATACCAGGAGTACGGCGTCCAGTACTTCGGCATCTCGCCCGAGGGCTACTGCTCCAACACCGACCGCACCTATGTGCCGTACGGCGAGCCGAAGCCCGACCCGTCCGCGTACACCAACGGTGTCGTCACCCCGCACGCCGCCATCCTCGCGCTGATGGTCACGCCCGGGGCCGCGCTGACGAACCTGCGCAACATCGCGCGGGACTTCGACGCGTACGAGGACGGCAAGGGCTTCTACGACTCGGTCAACGTCAGCACGGGCAAGGTCAGCGACCGGATGCTCTCGCTCGACCAGGGCATGGTGGCAGCCGCCCTCGCCCAGGTGCTCAAGCCGGGCCTGCTGCAGCGTCCGTTCCGCAGCGGAGGCTTCGCCCGCCGTCTCCGTCCTCTGCTGTCGAAGGAGGACTTCGACATATGAGCACGCGAGAGGCACAGGAGAAGACGAACGTGCCCAGCCGCAGGACCGTGCTCGGCGGTCTCGGCGCGGCGACCGCCGCGGCCGTGACCACGTCCGGCAGCCTGGGCGCCGCGCCTGCCGCGGCCGCACCGGCCGCCGCCGTGTCCGGGGAGACGGACCGGGTCACCTACCGGGACAAGCAGATCCTCGTCGACGGCAAGCCCGCCCTCGTTCTCAGCGGTGAGATCCACTACTTCCGCCTCAAGCGGGAGGACTGGCAGTCCCGCCTCGACAAGGCGAAAGACACCGGGCTCAACGCCATCGCCACCTACATCCCCTGGATGTGGCACGAGACGCCCGACGGCACCATCGACGTCACCGGCCGTACCCGTCCCGAGCGCGACCTCGGAGCCTTCCTCGACCTGTGCATCGCCAACGGCTTCGACATCGTTGCCCGGCCCGGCCCGTTCACCATGGCCGAGCTGAAGGGCGAAGGTGTCCCGGAGCGGGTGCGCAAGGAGCACCCCGAGATCAATCCCACCGGGTGGAACGGCGCTGACGGCCCCACCCCCGTCGTCGACTACCTCGCGCCGGCGTTCCTGAAGGAGGCGCGCCGCTGGTACGACGCCGTCATGCCGGTGCTCGCGAAGCGGCTGCGCCGCAAGGGCCGCCAGGGCGTCGTCGCCTGCCAGCTCGACAACGAGATCGGCATGCTCGACTGGGTGAGCAACACACCCGCGCTCACCGACCATCTCCTGCGGGACTTCAACTCCTGGCTGGACAAGACGTACGACGACGGGCTCGGCGACCGATACGCCTTCGCCGGAAAGCCTGCTGCCGAGCGTGACAAGGCGATTCGGTCCCCCGAGGACGGCTACTCGGCCGCGCTGATGCACGATCTCGGCGCGTTCATGCGGGGGCGTTTCGCCCGGTATGTGACGGCGCTGCGCGAGGCGGCCGAGGACAACGGCGTACGGGGCGTCCCGTTCCTGATCAACATCCACGGCACGGGCGGCGGCAGCGCCGCGAACTTCCCCATCGGCATCAGCCAGTTGATGGAGACGTACTCCGGCAAGCCCGGGATGATCTCCGGCGCCGACTTCTACCTCGGCGACCTCAGCTTTAGGAACGTCACCGACCTGTATCTGGTGAACGCGTTCATGGACGCGGTGCACGACGGCGACCAGCCCGTCACCGCCCTGGAGTTCGACGCCGGTCACGCCGACTACGGCAACACTCTCAACAATCAGTCGGGCGCCGAGGCGGCCGATCTGAAAACCAGGCTCTGCCTGGCCCAGGGCGCCAAGATGATCAACTACTACCTGTTCGCGGGCGGGTTCAACCCGAAGCTCGACGAGCCGGCCGGCGACGGCAACGACCGCATCGGCTCCACCGGCGAGCGCCACGGCTTCGCCGCGCCGGTGGACCCCGAGGGCCGCCCGGGACCCAGCTACCCGGCTCTCAAGCGCACGGTCCACGCGGTGCGCGGCAACGCCGACCTGCTCGCGCCGATGAAGACGCAGTACGACGGCCTCTCGCTCGGCTTCGTTCCCGACCACTACCTCACGGAGTACCACCCAGACACCGACTCCGTGCGGGCTGTCCTGAACGACGTCCAGCCGGTGCGCGGCTTCGGCCCGGGCGGTGCCCTGGCCCGCGCCATGCTGCTCAGCGGCTTTCGCTACGACAGCGTCAACCTTCAGGCCGGCGGCCTGGACCCGGCCCGCACCCCCGTGCTGGCGCTGGCCACTGGCGAGTACCTGGACGGCGCGATCCAGCGGCGCCTCGTGCGCTACGTGGAGGCGGGCGGCAAGCTGCTGCTCTCCGGGCTGCTGCCCGGCAAGGACCTGGCCGGGCGCCCCGCGACGGAGCTCCGGGACGCCCTCGGACTGAAGCCGGGCAAGACCCTTAACGACGCGAACCGCTTCTTCCTGTCGGTGACGGCCCACGGCTGGGCGGCTCCGCGTGCGGAGATCCGCGTGGGCAAGGCGCAGCTGTGCACGGCGAGCCGCGGGGACGTGGTGCTGCGCGAGGTGTCCACGGGGGAGGGCTGCGGCTTCGACATCCGCGTGGGCAAGGGCCGGGCGGTGGTCATCACCAACAACTACCGCGCTGACCTCGACTTCTGGACCGCGGCCCTGCGCGAGCTGGGCGCGGTGCCGGGGATCACCCACGACGCGCGGCTGCCCGGGGTGTTCTTCCTCACCACGACGGACCCGGACGGCGGGCGGCTGCTGCACGCCTTCAACATCGCCTCCGGTTACGCCCAGGACGTCACCGTCGCGGAGCGCGGCAAGCCGCTGTTCGGCGGCGAACGGCTGCATCTGCCGGGGCGCGGCGCGGCGATGCTGCCGCTGGGCCTCACAGCGGGCGGGATGCGCATCGCGTACGCCACGGCGGAGATCAGCGCCGTGGAGGAGGGGCGGGTGACGTTCCGTTCGCTGGGGGACGAGGCCGTCGTGGCCGTCGACGGCCGGGCCCGCTGCAGCGGGGCCAAGGTCTCCTTCGAGGGCGGGCGCACGCTTCTGCGGGTGCGGCGAGCGGAGTTCACCGTTCGCCGGGGGTGAGCAGCCGGGGCGCACCGGGGCTGATCGCCGCCCCGGTGCGCCCCGACGCACCGAACGTTTACAAGCAATAATGTATGCGCTTACATCATGGCAGTGCCGGGCGCGACACGCGTGACAAGAGGACAGAACATGCACCGACCGTACGAACACAAGGTCAAGGACCTGCTCAGCCGGATGACGGTCGAGGAGAAGCTGGGCCAGCTCCAGCAGTTGACCTGGACCGGCGACACCGGCCCCGGCGGCGACCAGACCGAGGAGGTCGAGCGCGCGGCCCGTGCCGGCCTACTCGGCTCGGTGCTGAACCTGCACGGCGCGGTCCACACCAACACCCTGCAGCGTATGGCGGTCGAGGAGTCCCGGCTGGGCATCCCGCTGCTCTTCGGCTTCGACGTGATCCACGGCTTCTGGACCACCTTCCCGATCCCGCTCGCCCAGGCCTCCAGCTTCGACCCGGCGGTGGTTGAGCGCGACGCCGAGGTCTCGGCGAAGGAGACCAGGTCCAACGGCGTGCGCTGGACGTTCTCGCCGATGATGGACGTCACCCACGAGCCCCGCTGGGGCCGCATCGCGGAGAGCTGCGGCGAGGACCCGTACCTCAACGCCGTTCTCGCAGTGGCCAAGGTCCGCGGCTACCAGGGCGACGACCTCACCGCCGACGACAACGTCGCCGCCTGCGCAAAGCACTTCGTCGCCTACGGCGGCGCCGAGGGCGGGCGGGACTACAACACGGTCGACGTCTCCGAGCAGCGGCTGCGCAACCTGTACCTGCCGCCGTTCCAGGCGGCCGTCGACGCCGGGGTGGCCACCGTCATGGCGGCGTTCAACACCGTCAGCGGCGTCCCGGCGCACGGCAACCCGCACACGATGACCGGCATCCTCAAGGAGGAGTGGGGCTTCGACGGACTGGTCGTCAGCGACTACACGGGCGTCGAGGAACTCATCGCCCACGGCTACGCCGAGGACGGCGCCGACGCGGCGCGGCTGGCCCTGATGGCCGGCCTCGACATGGAGATGGTCAGCACGAACATCGCCGCCCACGGCCAGCAGCTGCTCGCCGACGGCAGGATCACCGAGGACCGGCTGGACGACGCGGTCGCCCGCATCCTGCGCCTGAAGTTCGCGCTCGGCCTCTTCGACAACCCGTACACCGACGAGTCTGCGGCCATCGACGAGCCGACACCGGAGGCCCTGGCGGCGGCGCGGCAGACCGCCGCCCGCTCCATGGTCCTCATGAAGAACGACGGCGGAGTGCTGCCGCTCGACGCCGGCGGCGGGTCCATCGCGGTGGTCGGCCCGTTCGCCGACCATACGGATCTGCATGGCACTTGGGCCGGCCCCGGCTGCCGCCGGTTCCCGTCGGTCAGCATCCTCGACGCGGTACGCGCCGCCGTCCCCGGCGCGACGATCACTCACGCCGGGGCCGACGTGGCCCAGGCCGTTGCCGCCGCCGAGTCCGCCGAGGTCACGGTCGTCGTAATCGGCGAGGAGCCCGAGCTCAGCGGTGAGGCCGCGGTGCGCAGCGACATCTCGCTGCCCGACGGGCAGGAGGAGCTCATCGCCGCCGTCGCCGCCACCGGCAAGCCGTTCGCGGTCGTACTGCTCAACGGCCGGCCGCTGACGATCGGCAACTGGGTGGACAGCGTCCCGGCACTGCTCGAAGCATGGCACCCGGGCATCGAGGCCGGAAACGCCATCGCCGACGTGCTCTTCGGCGCCGTCAACCCCGGCGGCAAGCTGCCGGTCACCTTCCCCCGGGCGATCGGCCAGATCCCGGTCTACTACAACCGGGAGAACACGGGACGCCCTTACGACCCGGCGCACGACGACGAGAAGTACGTCTCCAAGTACCTGGACCTCGCCGACGGACCACAGTTCGTCTTCGGGTACGGCCTGAGCTACACCACGTTCGCCACCGGCGAGCCGCAGCTCGACCGGCAGTCGGTCACCGTCGACGAACTCGAGCGCGGCGCGTCCGTCGAGGTCCGCGTGAGCGTGACGAACACCGGCGAGCTCACCGGCGACGAGGTCGTCCAGCTCTACGTCCACGACCCGGCGGCGAGCATCGCCCAGCCGGTGCGCCGGCTGCGCGGCTTCCGCCGCGTCACGCTCGAGCCAGGGGAGACCACCAAGGTGTGCTTCACGCTCGGCGCCGAGGACCTCGGCTTCTGGACGAACGACCAGGCCGGGCACTTCACCATCGAGCCGGGCCGGATCGACCTCTACGCCGGTACGAACTCCCTGGCCGACGCCCGCTGCACCCTGACGGTCGGCTGACACCGCCAGGCCCGGCCACGTCCCCGTTCGAAACGGCGGGCGTGCCCGGGCCCGTCCCCGTGGCCTTTCGCTGCGGTGAGGCGCCACCACAGGTCTCACACCGGAACGCACGGTCTCACCCCCCATCCACCGGAGTCCACCGACCATGACCATCTCCCAGCGCCCGAACATCATCCTGTTCATGACCGACGACCACGCCCCCGCGGCCATCGGCGCCTACGGCAGCGTGATCAACAAGACCCCGGCGGTCGACCGCCTCGCCGCCGAGGGCACGGTCTTCGAGAACACCTTCTGCACCAACGCGATCTGCTCGCCCGCCCGTGCCACCCTGCTGACCGGCACCTACAGCCATGTCAACGGCATGACCTCGCTGGAGGGCCCGGACCACAAGTTCGACGCGAGCCAGCCGTCGTTCCCGAAGATGCTGCAGGAGGCGGGCTACCAGACCGCGATCGTCGGCAAGTGGCACCTCGGCCACGGCGAGGGCCACGACCCCGAGGGCTTCGACTACTGGGAGATCCTGCCGGAGCACGGCGTCTACCACGACCCCGACTTCGTCACCGCCGACGGCAGGAAGAAGTACCCAGGCTACGTCACCGACATCATCACCGACCTCGCGCTGAACTGGCTGGACAAGCGCGACCCCGACAAGCCCTTCTGCCTGCTGATCCAGCACAAGGCGCCGCACCGCCCGTTCGAGCCCGCCGAACGCCACCGGCACCTGTACGAGCACGAGGACATCCCCGCCCCGCCCACCCTCCACGACGACCTCGACAGCCGCGCCCCCGCCGCGCACGAGGCGGAGATGAGCATGGAGGACCTCACCGACGAGGACCTCAAGGGCGTACCGGTGCCGCCCGGACTGTCACCGCGCGAGGAGCGCGAGTGGCGCTACCAGCACTACATCAAGGATTACCTCCGGGTGATCGCCGCCCTCGACGAGAACGTCGGCCGCGTGCTGCACTACCTCGACGTCACCGGCCTCGACGCCTCGACCGCCGTCACATACACCTCGGACCACGGCTTCTTCCTCGGCGAGCACGGCTGGTTCGACAAGCGGTTCATGTACGAGGAGGGCATGCGCATCCCGCTAGTGCTGCGCTGGCCCGGCGTCGCCGAGGCCGGCTCGCGCCACGAGGAGCTGGTGGCGAACATCGACTACGCCCCCACTCTGCTGGACATGGCGGGCCTGGCGCCTCATTCCCGTATGCAGGGCCGGTCGCTCGTCCCCCTGCTGAAGGGGGAGGACGGGGAGGAGTGGCGGGACGCCGTCTACTACCGCTACTACATGCACCTGGACGTCTGCCACAACGTCCAGGCCTGCTACGGCATCCGCACCCGGACCCACAAGCTCATCCACTACCCCGGCCACGGCTCGGGCGCCGACGGAGCCAAGGACGCGCCGCGCACGCCCGCCTGGGAACTGTTCGACCTGACCGAGGACCCGCACGAGCTCCACAACCGCTACGACGACCCGCAGTACGCGGACGTGGTCCAGGACCTCACCGAACAACTCACTGAACTCCAGCGCCACTTCGGTGACACACCGGAGGGCGTGCTGCCCGCGCCGACCGCCTCCTGAAGGGACGACCCCATGACGACAACCGGCTCCGGCCACGACACCCGCCCGGCCACCGAGTGGCTGGCCGACGCCGTCCTCTATCAGATCTATCCGCAGAGCTTCGCCGACGCGGACGGCGACGGTATCGGCGACTTTGCCGGCATCGAGCAGCGGCTCGACCATCTCGCCTGGCTCGGTGTGAACACCGTCTGGCTCAACCCGTGCTTTGCCTCGCCGTTCCAGGACGCCGGCTACGACGTGTCCGACTACCTCACTGTCGCCCCCCGCTACGGCACCAACGACAGCCTGGCCCGGCTTGTCGACAGCGCCCGGCGCCGCGGTATACGTGTCCTTCTCGACCTGGTGGCGGGCCATACCTCCGACCAGCACCCGTGGTTCACGGCGTCCGCCGACGACCCCTCCGACCACCGCTACATCTGGGCCGAGGGCAACACCCACCCGGGCGACGGCTTCCAGCCCTCGCCCGGCACCCGGCCCGGCTGGTACAAGCCGAACTTCTTCCCCAGCCAGCCCGCTCTCAACTTCGGCTACGCGCGCACACACCCAAACGAGCCCTGGCGGCAGCCCGTTGACGCCGACGGACCGCGAGCCAACCGCCAGGCCCTGCGCGACATCATGGAGCACTGGCTCGACCTGGGCCTCGCCGGATTCCGCGTCGACATGGCCGCCTCGCTCGTCAAGGACGACCCCGGCCACGCCGAGTCGGCCCGCCTCTGGCGCGACATGCGTGACTGGATGGACAAGAAGCATCCACAGGCCGCTCTCCTCTCCGAGTGGGGCGACCCGGCCGTCTCCGTACCGGCCGGCTTCCACGCCGACTTCTTCCTGCAGTTCGGCGCCGAGGACAACGGGCTGAAGCTGCGCTCCCTCTGGAACAACAACACCGGCACCGTCAGCGAGGACTGGGCCCCGCTGGAGCCCTACTTCGGCGCCGACGGCACTGGGTCCCTGGGGACCTTCCTCGACGGCTGGCGAACCGCCACCACCGCGATCTCCGACGCGGGCCGCGGCGGCTTCGTCGCCCTGCCCACCGCCAACCACGACTTCTCCCGCCTCGCCTGCGGACCGCGCACCGCAGAGCAGCTCCCCGCGGCCTTCGCCTTCCAGCTCACCTGGCCGACCCTCCCGGCCGTGTACTACGGCGACGAGATCGGCATGCGCTACATCCCCGGCCTACCGAAGCACGAGGGCAGCGTCCTCGGCCCCCGCTACAACCGGGCGGGCTCGCGCACCCCGATGCAGTGGGACTCCACCCCTAACGCCGGCTTCTCCACAGCCCCGGCCGAACGCCTCTACCTCCCCCTCGACCCGGACCCCACCCGCCCCACGGTCGCCGCCCAGCGCAAGGACCCCGGCTCACTGCTGAACCTGGTGCGCCGACTGATCGCCCTGCGCAAGTCGACGCCCGAGCTGGGCAGCAGGGCCGGGGTGCAGGTGCTGCACGCAGGCTACCCCTTCGTGTACGTGCGCGGCGGGCGGTACCTGATCTTTGTCAACCCCCGCCGTGAGCGGGCGAAGTTCACGCTGCCCGAGGGCATCACCAGGGGCCTCGCCGGGGCCGAGGCCGTCGAGGCCGCGGGAGTCGAGGTGAACGACGGCCTGGTGAGCGCCGCGGGCTTCGCGTACGGTGTCTTCGATCTTGGCCGGGCCGGCGCGAGGGCAGCACAATGAGCAACGACTCGAGCCGGTCGGCCTGCTGCGCCCCGCAGCGGCCATCACAGGCACCCACGGCAGCAGCGACCGTGACCCGCGTCAAGCACGCCCCCGCTGCCGCCGCCCCGCACGGCGGCTGGCGGGAGCTGCCCGGCGGCCCCTTCCTCATGGGCAGCGACGACTCCCCGTACCCGGCGGACCGCGAGGGCCCGGTCCGCGAGGTGACGGTCGACACCTTCACCATCAGCGCGACGGCCGTCACCAACACGGAGTTCGCCGCCTTCACCAACGCCACCGGCTACCGGACGGACACCGAACGCTTCGGCTGGTCCTTCGTCTTCGGCGGCTTCCTCCCCGACGACTTCCCGCCGACCCGCGCAGCGGCCGCCACCCCCTGGTGGCGGCAGGTCCACGGCGCCGACTGGCGCCACCCGGAGGGCCCCGCATCCGTCCTCGACGGCCGCGGGGACCACCCAGTGGTCCACGTCTCGTACGACGACGCCCTCTCGTACTGCCGCTGGGCGGGAGTACGGCTCCCATCCGAGGCCGAGTGGGAGTACGCCGCCCGCGGCGGCCTGGAGGGCAAGCCGTACCCCTGGGGCGATGAACGCGACCCGGGCGGCGAGTACCGCATGAACATCTTCCGCGGCACGTTCCCGGGGCGTAACACCGCCGCCGACGGCTACTGCGCCACATGCCCGGTGGACGCCTTCCCGCCGAACGCCTATGGCCTATTCAACATGACGGGCAACGTCTGGGAATGGTGCGCGGACTGGTTCGCCCCGGGCGCCCGCGTCCTCAAGGGCGGCTCGCACATGTGCCACGAGTCGTACTGCCTCCGCTACCGCACATCGGCCCGCATGGGCAACACCCCGGACAGCTCCAGCGGGAACACGGGGTTCAGGGTGGTGCGGGGACCGGAGAGACGAGAGCGCTGAGTGGAGCGTCCGGCACCGGCGGGGGACGCTCAGCGTCGTAGATGCGCTTCCTGGATGCCATGACCCCCAACTATCCCTCCGGTCACGGTCTCCACAGCAGGAGGGGAACTTCATGCAGCGTTCTCACCGCTGACCTTGCAGACGCAGTGCAGGCACGTCAGGCCATCGAGGACGCCGTGGAGTGCTTCGCGCGGTTGGACGTGCTCGTGAACAACGCCGGTTACGTAGCCATGGCACCATCGAGGAAGGCGATCCCGCGGACTGGGAACGGATGGTCGATCTCAATTTCAACGCCGTCCTACACCTGTCGCAGACGGCGTTGCCCCACCTGCTCCGCGCGGCAGCAAACGGCCCGCGCGGGGTCGCTGATCTCGTGAACAGGCTGCGCCGACGCCACACCATCCGGCCGGCGTTCAGCGGGCGGGCCGGGTATTGGATGACGAGGCCTCGCGCCGCCAGTCCGAGGGCTTCTGGCCGCGGAACGTCTCGCCGCTCTCGATCCGGGCCTTGTTCCGGGCGAACTCCCGCTCGGCTGCGGACAGCTGCCGGAACGCGCAGCCGGGGTGTCCCCAGCGGTCGGTCACCTTCGTGATGACCTCGCCCTTGGCGTAGTCCTTGAAGCAGGCCGGGCAGGTGCCCGGGTACGCGGCGCACACCAAGCCGCGCGGCAGCGGCACCGTCTTCTTCGCGGCCGGCTTCCCGTCGCCCGCCTTCTTCTTCGCGGTTTGCGCCCGCTTGATCGCCTGGCGCTGTGCCTTGCCGGGCCGCTTCTTCGGTTGCTGCCCGCGTGCCGCCTTCGCGGCCTTCTGTGCCGGGGTCTGTCCCACGCGCGGATCGTAGAGCCGACTCCTGGTGGCCGTCGCGCGCCGCGCGCACCGGCGACCGGGAACGGTGGACGTCGTCAGGATACTGCCGTCATGGCCGTCACCCAGCAACTCGCCCGCGTCCCGGCGGAGTATCTTGCCGCCTGCCGTCAGTCAGCCGGAACATCGACTGATGGAGATCCCAATTGGGATCCGCCGTCGGCGGACGTCCTGGACCTGGACTGGGCGCCGGCCGTGTTGGAACGGGCCTGCGAGCTGGCAGGTCTCGACGGCGTCCACCTGGATGCTCTTCGAAAGGCCACCGAGGGAGACTCGGTGATCGATCTCGGCTTCCTCAACACGCACCCGCATGCCATTGGTCCCTTCGGACCGCCTCCTACTGCCCTTTCCGCAGCTCAAGTGGCCCGCGTCTCGGAACTGCTCGGTCAAATCGACTTTCCGGCCGTCCTGGCCGGCCTGCCGACCGAAGACACCGAGGCCGTTTCCTTGATCGGTCATGGGGCGGACAAGATCGTCGGTGGCCCGAGGAAGTACCTGCTGGGGCACTTCAATGCCCTGCGCGAGTTCTACCTTGCAGCATCCCAACGGAACCTTCTCCTCGTGCTCTGGTGGGACTGACACCCAGGACTTCATAGTCGGCTCACGACCCAGTACCTGGAGAATTACGTGACTTTCCGGCTAGTG